>CALRQQ020000292.1:0-5130 GCA_943370345.1 Chitinophaga pinensis | reverse complement strand
AGGGGGCACGGCTGTTTCTGCTTTGCTTGATAGTATCAGCAACCGGTTTGATTTTATGCATCCTGAAAAATCGGTAAAAGGGTTGGTGCAATTGTATCAGCTGATCAATACCCTTCCGGATCAATACTGGAAAACGCAGAAACTGAAAGAGGTCGAACAGCTGATCATGCAGTGCAGTGGTTTATTCCTGGATGCGACTGCCGCAGAACAGTTTGTCGTGCAGACCGATTCATTGCGGGTGAGTATCAGTATCAATAACAGGCTGGGTGCAGAAGCCATGCTGGAAAAAATACAACTGGAAGGCTTTGATACCACACTCAATAAAACACTGGAGAAGAACCGGAATACCGGATTCTTAAAAGCGATCTATGTGCCATTGTCCAAGGCTGTTACCCAGCCTTATTGGCTGGAAGAGAAAATGGAAGAAGGTTATTTTACGGTCAATAATCAGCAGAAGATCGGTCAGGCTGATGTGGATCCTGCCTATAGGGTCCAACTATTCTTAAAGATCAATGGTCAGACAATCCGTTTTCAGCAACCGATACGGTATAAATTCACTGACCCGGTAAAGGGTGAATTATATCAGCCTTTAGTAGTAGTGCCACCGGTTATGATCAGTCCGGAAGAAGATCTCTTGCTGGTGACCAGTGAACGAACTGCGGTGAAAGGATCTCTTTTCCTGAAAGGGATGAAGAAAGGTTTTAGCGGGGAAGTGTTAATTACAGCAGGTGAGGAGGGGAAGCCTGTAAAACAATTTAAGATCAGTGATAGTAAAGTGGATATTCAGGCAAGGGACCAGTCCGGTGAATTATCCTACAGCGGGGATGCGGAGAAAAAGAATGAGCTTTTACAGTTCAGTATCCGATCCGGCGAACAGATGCTGCCAGCCGAAGACCGGCATGAGATCAAATATGATCATGTGCCCTGGATCAATTATTTCCATAAAGCAGAAGTAAAGATCCGTTTCTCTGATCTTAAAACCTATAATAAGAAGATCGGTTATATCACCGGGGCCGGAGATAAGGTGCCTGAGGCGCTCGAACAAATGGGCTATGAAGTGACATTGCTCGGTGATAAAGAACTTATAAAGAATAATCTCAGTCAGTTTGATGCCATCATCACCGGGGTACGGGCGTATAATACCCATGCCTGGATGAATAAGCATTTTGATAAACTGATGAAGTATGTCAATGAGGGGGGCAACCTGATCGTACAATACAATACCAGTAACCAGATCGGTCCGGTAAAGGCCAAGATCGGCCCTTATCCTTTTGCCATTACCCGTAACCGGGTTACGGATGAAAACGCACAGGTCCGGTTACTGTTGCCCGAACATCCTGTCTTTAATTTCCCAAACAAGATCAATGCCGATGACTTTACCGGCTGGAAGCAGGAACGCAGTATTTATCATGCCAGCGATACTTCCGGTAAATTTGAAAAGCTGATCGGTATGGCTGATCCCGGGGAGAAATCAGACGATGGCAGTCTGCTTGTAGCCAGGTATGGCAAAGGATGGTTTACGTATACCGGTATCGTATTTTTCAGGGAGTTGCCAGCCGGTGTACCGGGTGCATACCGTTTGTTAGCGAATATTATAGCTTTAAATAAGAAAAAGGGTTTCTGATGCCAGATGAAAAAAAAGGAGGGATCCGACGGAGTGAGATGGCTTTTTTGTTTGCCATTGCGATCGGACTTGCCCTGGGAATCATGATCAAAAAGATCAGGATAGGCATTCTGGTCGGTCTGGTACTGGGGTTTGTAATTGTACTGACCGGTTGGTTACGGACCACCCGAAAATAATAGTGTATGAAGGAATCCGATAACGAAAAAGCGCCTTTATTCAAAAACTGGAATAGCTGGTATACTCTGGTGATAGGATTCCTGTTCCTCCTGATCATTCTTTTCTATTTTATCACTAAACGATTTGCATGAGCCTGGCGGACTGGATAGTACTGGTATTAACCTTGCTGAGTATTGTGGCGTATGGCCTCTATAAGAGCCGTACTTCCCGCAATCTTGATGGCTATTTTCTGAGCAACCGGAGTATGCCCTGGGGACTGGTACTGCTCAGCATCATGGGCACCCAGGCCAGCGCGATCACTTTTTTATCTGCACCCGGTCAGGCGTATACCGACGGAATGCGTTTTGTCCAGTATTATTTTGGCATACCACTCGCCATGGTGGTCATCTCCATTTTCTTTGTGCCGATCTTTCACCGGCTCCGGGTATATACCGCCTACGAATACCTGGAACAGCGGTTTGATGGTAAAACCAGAACACTGACTTCCCTGTTGTTTTTCCTGCAGCGGGGATTGTCCACCGGAATCAGCGTCTTTGCTCCTTCCATTATATTATCTTCTTTACTGGGTTGGGATATTATCTGGACCAATCTCTTTATGGGCGGTCTTCTGATCATTTATACGATGAGCGGGGGCGCCAAGGCGGTGGCCTATACCCAGCAGATCCAGTTGTTCATTGTATTCACAGGGATGTTCCTGGCGGCATACATGGTGGTAAAAATGTTGCCGGCCGATGTGGGTTTTGCCGATGCACTGGAAGTTGGCGGAAAACTGGGAAAACTGAATATCATTACCACAGGGATAACCGAAAATGGGTTCAACTGGAGTGATCAGTATAATTTACTCAGCGGCATCATCGGCGGTTTTTTTCTGGCGCTTTCCTATTTCGGTACCGACCAGAGCCAGGTTGGCCGTTACCTTACGGCCAAGTCGCTCAAGGAAAGCCGGATGGGGTTATTGATGAACGGGATCGTGAAAGTGCCCATGCAATTCCTGATCCTGCTGATCGGGGTATTGGTGTTCACTTTTTACCAGTTCAACAATGCGCCGATATTTTTTAATGAAGTACAGATAAAGAAACTGGAGGCTTCGGTCTATAAGGATTCGTTGAAAATAGTTCAGGGGCAGTATGCAGCGGTGGCGGTCAATAAGCAGAAAGCTGTATTGGATTATACGAGGGCCCGGCATTCCAATGAAACACAAAGGGCGGATGCGTCCCTGGCCTCATTGCAAACCCTGCAGCAGGAGTCGGACAGCCTCCGTAAGAAAGTGGTGTATTGGCTCAATAAGAAAGTGCCCGGTGGCGACGGGAATGATACCAATTATATTTTCCTGCGATTTGTGGTGGATCATCTGCCGGTTGGACTCGTGGGTTTGCTTATCGCGATCATTTTTCTGGCGTCCTGGGGCAGTATTGCCGCCGCTATCAATTCCCTCGCATCATGTTCGATGGTGGATTTTCACCGTCGGTTTACAAAGCGAAAGGATACCGGAGAAGATGAATACCGCTTGTCGAAATGGTATACCCTGGGCTGGGGGGTGTTCTGTATCATCGTGGCCATGTTTACCTATAATATCGGCAACAGCCTGATTGAGGCGGTCAATATACTGGGATCACTTTTTTACGGGGTTATCCTGGGTGTTTTCCTCGTGGCTTTTTTCTTTAAGCGGATCACCAACAGCAATCCGGTTTTCTGGGGAGCCATACTGGCACAACTGCTGGTGTTGTTTGTTTTTATCCTTACCAAGGTTGGTGTTTTTAAAATGGGCTTTCTCTGGCTCAACCCGATCGGGGCATTCAGCGTGGTTGGGTTCACATTGCTTTTAGATCAGTTTGTCTTTGCAAAGAAAAACTAGTGTTCTGTTGGGGGAAAGCTAGAAGCTAGAAGGGGGTGTCTAAAAGCACAAAAGACTTTTCGAATTTCCATTTCTACTATTTTGGAAAAAGTAAAATTCACTTGAACAGGCCTGGTATAATAAAAACTGAAGTGATAAATGACGAAATGAATTCTATTTAAACTTTTTTACTAAGGAGGGGCTGTTTCCCTTCTCGCCTCTCGCTTCTCGTATATCGCCAAAAAAGGGCCCTTCAGTGAAGAAGCAGCCCTTTTAAAATATCACTTAGTCAGAACCAGGAACACTTACTTGTTCAGTTCCGCCAGCAGTTTCTCATTCAGTTTCACATAGTCATCATTCTTGGCAGCAGCCGCCAGTTCTTTTGATTTTTCAGCTGCAGCTTTGGCTTCAGCTTTCTTGCCCAGTTTGGCAAGACAGTTGGCACGCTGATGATGGATCCAGAAGGCTGATGCATTTTGTTCAACGGCTTTGTCAAACCAGCTCAGGGCCTGGTTCAGGTCTTTACCATTATCCATGTAGTACATGGCTGCATTGAAATAAGGACGGGTGTCTTTATTCATCAGCTGGTCGATCTGGGTCATTACTTTGGTGTCCACATCCGTATTGATCGGCAGGGATACTGCTGTATTTTCCCACATGATATGGAGTTCACAGCTGGTGGGTTTAACATTGGCAAACTGGATAGTGAATGATTCTGTTTTTTCCGCCAGTTTCATTGTGTTCACATCCACCCGTACCACATCGCTTTCGGCTTTGTAAGCGGCGGGGCTGGTCACGTCCAGTTGTTTGGAGATGATGAGGGTCCAGCTGTCTTTGTTGGGGATGCTCAGTAATCCATATTTTCCGGCGGGTACTTTTTTACCACCAATGGTTACTTCATCGCTGAAGGTCAGAAGGGTGGCGCTGTTGGCACCGGTACGCCAAACGTTACCGAAGGGTACGAGGTCGCCGAATATTTTCCGGCCTTTCATGGCCGGGCGGGAATAAGAAAGTTCGATACTACCCAGGCCAAAGTCCTGTTTAACGGTTTGTGCGGGACTGGGGGCGGGTGTCTTTAACTGGGCTTCAGCAAGGAAAAGGCATAAAGCAGCCAGGGAGGTTAAAAGTACTTTTTTCATAAATAAGCAAATTTTGAAAGGCGAAGGTAAGGGGAAATAAGTACCTCTATCGCTTGTGTGGATTAAAACAGCTGGCTGAAGGGGATCGTTACGGTGGTGCGTCCGCTGCGGGCAGCCCTTTTCCATTTAGGGCCTTCTTTGACCAGACGGATAGCTTCTTTATCGCATTTGTCGCAAAGAGATTTTTCCACCCGGATATTCACCGGTTCGCCTTTGGCATCCACTTCAAAGGATACTTCAACGGCCGCAGCGGAAGTGTTGCCAGGTTTATTCTTGTATTCTTCAGGCAGTACGAGGTTATTGCTCAGGTAGGTGTCATAGTTCTCCCAACCATCGGCTGGTTCCGGCTCCTGCAA
>CALRQQ020000291.1:0-5152 GCA_943370345.1 Chitinophaga pinensis | reverse complement strand
ATCATTTTTTGATGCACTAAAAGTAAAGAAAGATCAAAAGCGGCCTTGCATTTTATTTGCTAAATAAGTATATTTATGCTAAACTGGTATAGCTGACCGGTTTTATACTTCTATATGAAACAGATTGCCTGCCCCAAATGCAAGAGTGAGACACTCATAAAAAGCGGTATTGTCAAAGGAAGACAACGCTTCCGTTGCAAAGACTGTCATTATTCATTCACGGTACTGAAAGAGGGGAAAAACATCGATCCTTACTATGTGATCAAGGCCCTGCAATTGTATATTGAGGGGGTGACTTACCGGGAAATTGAACGGATCCTGGGCATCAGTCATGTATCGGTGATGAACTGGGTAAAAAAATACAATATCAGGGCCCCTGAAAATTATGAATACCGTCCAACCTATAAGGTCCTGAGTCAGCCTGAACTCATAGAGTATTTCAAAGAAAAGGACAGTCTGAAAAGTGCCGGCTGTATGATCACCGAACTGGGTGATAAATTCATGGTGATCAAATGGGAGCGTTTCCGGAAAAATGCGCTCTGAAAACTATAGTCATTAGCAGCAGTATATACCGGTTTTGAACAAGGTGAATAGTTTCTGGAATTTGGCTGTGTCAACCACAAACGATTCGCCATGCTTAAAAAACCGATTGCTCTTGCATTATCCCTTATCTGCTCTGTCGTACTGCTGGCCCAGGGCAATACCACACCCGGCGTGGATCACAGTTATAAGCCCATGCTGCTGAAACTGGATGAAAAAGGAACCAAGTTCATCCGTCTCATCACCTGGCACCAGATGTGGATCTCGCACACCAGCAATAATCCCGGCACCCTGGATGTGAATGGCGCGCCACAGAAATCGGCCAATGATATGGCCATCCGTCGTTCCCGCTTCCTGATCCAGGCGCAGGTTTCTCCCCGCTTCATGATCGTCAGCCATTGGGGGATCAACAACCAGAGTTTTATCAATGGAGGTTCTGCCGGTGCATTGGGTACAGGTGCCAGCGCTACGGGCCAGGGAGGCAAAAGACCCCAACTCTATATTCATGATGCCTGGACTGAATTTGCCGTAAAGCCGGGCAAACTGCATATTGGCACCGGCCTTCATTACTGGAATGGCGTATCCCGTTTCAGCAGCCACAGTACACTGAACTTTATGACCATCGATGCGCCGGTCTTCAATTGGTTCAATATTGAGACCACGGACCAGTTTGCCCGTCAGCTTGGTATCTATGCCAAGGGACAACTGGGTCGCCTTGATTACCGGCTGCATCTCAACAAACCATTTGCTTTTGGTGCTGCCCTGTCTTCTGTCACTTCACCCAATGCAGTGAATGTGATCAATGAAAAATGGAGTACAGGCGGGTATGTGAATTATATGCTGTGGGACAAGGAAAGCAATGTACTCCCCTACTTTGTTGGCACCTATCTCGGGGCAAAAAAAGTACTGAATATCGGGGCGGGCTGGTACAGTCATAAAGGAGCCACTGCCGGTAAGCCGGGCAGCTCCGCCACACCCAAAGAGTACAACCAAAAGAACTACGGACTGGATATTTATATGGATCTGCCCCTCGATAAAAAGAAAGGCACGGCACTCAACGCATATTCAGTATTTTACAAGTCGGATTACGGAAACAATTACCTGCGAAACATTGGCATACTTAACTTACATCCCGGTACACAAGCGGTTTCGGCCAACCCGGATGCCAGCTGGGCCGGGGGTGGCAACGCCCAGCCTACCATTGGAAGCGGTAATATCTGGTACACACAGCTGGGTTACCTGCTGCCAAAACTAAAAAACGGGACCGCTTTTATGCCATATGCCACTTTCACGTATAAAAATTTTGACCGCATCGGTAAGGGTTCAGGACAGTTCGATCTCGGACTGAATTATCTCATCAGCGGGCATAACGCCAAGATCACCTTGCAATACAGTACCCGCCCGGTATATAAAACCGTTGGCAGCGATCCGGTACGGAACGGCTCCAAAGGCGAAATGATCCTACAGACACAAATCTTTCTATAATACCTAAAACAAACAAGCATGAGTTTTCAAACAGAGAAAAAGGGTCTGGCCGGCATTATTGCGGCCTCCTCGGTAGGTACATTGATAGAATGGTATGACTTCTACATTTTCGGAAGTCTCGCCACTATCATCTCTACCAAGTTCTTTCCTGCGGGCAACCAGACCCTGGCCCTGCTTTCCACCCTGGCTACCTTTGCGGCCGGTTTCGTGGTACGTCCGTTCGGAGCCTTGTTCTTCGGCAGACTGGGCGACCTGATCGGCAGAAAATACACTTTTCTTTTAACGCTGGTCCTGATGGGACTTTCCACCTTCCTGATCGGATGTATCCCCAGTTATGAATCCATTGGCATATTTGCCCCGATCCTGGTACTGGTGCTCCGCCTCTTGCAGGGCCTTGCCCTCGGCGGTGAATACGGCGGTGCCGCCACGTATGTAGCTGAACATTCTCCTGCTGAACGCCGGGGCTTCTGGACCTCCTGGATCCAGACCACCGCTACTATCGGGTTGTTTGTTTCCCTGCTGGTGATCATTGCGGTAAAAGGTTCCATGACCGAGTCTGCCTTCGGCGACTGGGGATGGAGGGTTCCCTTCTGGATCTCCATCATCATGGTGGGCATTTCCATAGTGATCCGGATGCGGATGTCTGAGTCACCTTTATTTGCCAAGGCAAAAGCGGAAGGCAAAACATCCGTCAATCCGCTGAAGGAAAGTTTTGGCCATAAACTGAATTTCAAATTTGTGCTGCTGGCGCTGTTTGGCGCCACCATGGGACAAGGCGTAGTATGGTATACGGGCCAGTTCTATGCCCTGAGTTTTATTCAGAATACACTCAGTGTGGATGTTTCACAAGCCAGCCGGCTGATCATGTGGTCGCTCTTATTTGGCACCCCCTTCTTTGTTTTCTTCGGCTGGTTGTCGGACCGCATAGGCCGCAAATGGATCATGATGATCGGGATGCTGGTGGCCATTCTGCTTTACCGTCCTATTTATACGGCAATGTATAACGCAGGAAGTGTAAAAATGAAAACAGAAATTGCAGCAAAGACGACGGTGGAAATCAATACCGCGGCCGATCCTAAAACAACCGGCGACAGTATCCGTACCACCACCACGTATAAATTTTATGAAGATGGCACAACCTACCGGGAGATCAAAAAACTGCACCTGCATGCGGATGCCAGCAAAGCCGATACCGCGAAAGATACCAATCTCACCCGAACCGTCAATCTCGACAGTGCTTCTTTCTGGCAACTGGTGCTCTGGGTCTTTGTACAGGTGATTTTCGTAACTATGGTTTACGGGCCGATCGCCGCCTTCCTGGTGGAAATGTTCCCGACCCGTATCCGTTACACATCCATGTCACTGCCCTACCATATCGGTAACGGTATCTTTGGTGGTCTGCTTCCGGCCATCGCACTCTTTCTGACCACCAAGGCCAGCCAGGCCAATGAGATCGCCGCCAAAGCAGGTGAAGCACTCCCCTATGATAAACCTTACCTGGAAGGACTCTGGTATCCCATTATCCTGGGTGCGGTATCCCTGGTGATCGGTGTGCTCTATATTAACGGGGAAGATAACCGTACAGAGGATTAATCTTATTTACTTACATTTAAACACAACGACTATGAATCAGATCAGAAAATATATGGGGATCGTCTGGATGGCCCTCGCACTGGTAGCCGGTTACTACCTGATCGTTAATCAGGCTATTCCGAAATTTGAAAGTCCCAAACCCGAAGACCGGATCCCGGCGATCATTTATGCTTTTATCCTGACCCCGATCATTGTGGGCGGATTAATGGTATTCGGCTATTATGCCCTCACCGGAGAATATGAGATCTATGAGGATCCCGAACATCACCTCCATATAAAAGAGGATTAATTTCATCTTCACCGCATTCCGTTTTTGACGGGAATAACTTCTTTACTACATTCAGGTTCAGTAAAAGAGGTTATTCCCTTTTTTTTATGCCATATGCCTGACCGTATTAAACGACAACAGTTTGCTACCATTTCCGTGATCCTGCTGCTGGTTTTTGTATTCCCGCTGATCAGTATCGCCAATAAAACGGCCATGGTGGCCGGCATTCCCCTGCTGTTCCTTTACCTGTTCGGTTTATGGCTGGGGGCCATTGGCCTGCTCCTCTTCACCGCCGAACGGAAAGGCAATAAAAACAATCCCGGGACATGAACAACTGGCTGGTCATTGGAGGTGCCCTTTTTTATCTCTGCCTGCTTTTTGCAGTGGCCTACTATGCAGAATACCGGCAGCGGAAAAACAGGAGCCTCATCAACAACCCCTATGTATATGCGCTTTCGCTGGCCGTATACTGTACGGCATGGACCTATTACGGCAGTGTGGGACAGGCATCCACCCGCGGTATTGAATTCCTCGCCGTATATATCGGCCCCACGATCACCGCCGCCCTGTTCTGGCCGGTATTGCGTAAGATCATCCGTATCTGTAAGACCCAACGCATCAACAGCCTGGCAGATTTTATCTCCACCCGGTATGGAAAGAATTTTTCACTGGCGGTACTGGTCACAGTACTCTGCATGATCGGGATCATTCCCTATATCGCGTTGCAGCTGAAAGCCATTTCATCCAGTATGCATATCCTTTCAGGCACCACCCCGCACACCGGGCTGATCGGCATCCTGCAGGACAATACCCTCTATATTGCCATTGCGTTGGCAGCCTTCATTATTCTTTTCGGAACCCGGTCCATTGATGCATCTGAAAAGCATGAAGGATTAGTAGCAGCGGTGGCATTTGAATCCATCATCAAACTGCTGGCCTTTCTGGCAGCTGGCATCTTTGTTACGTTTGGCTTGTTCAATGGCTTTGGGGATATTTTCACAAAAGCCGCTGCCAATGAAGACCTCGCCCGGCTGTTCCGTTTCAACGGGGAAGGCGCTTACACTACCTGGACCGGACTTGTGATGCTTTCTATGCTGGCGGTGGTCTTCCTGCCCCGTCAGTTCCAATTAGGGGTGGTGGAAAATGTACAGGAGAATCATCTGAAAAAAGCCATCTGGCTCTTCCCCCTTTACCTGTTCCTGATCACACTGTTTGTATTGCCCATTGCCTTTGGCGGCAAACTGCTGATGGGGAATACCGGGGTAA
>CALRQQ020000290.1:0-5186 GCA_943370345.1 Chitinophaga pinensis | reverse complement strand
CGTACACACTGTGTTTTCTGGGATTGATCTTGATACCGCCCTTGGCACCACCAAAAGGCACATTCACGATCGCACATTTGTAGGTCATCAGCGATGCCAGTGCCATCACTTCATCCTGGTTCACTTCTTCACTGAAACGGATACCACCTTTACAAGGCGATTTGTGCTGCGAGTGCTGCACACGATACGCTTCGATCACTTCGATACTGCCATCATCCATCTTCACCGGAAAACGCATGCTGTACACACTGTTACAGGCTTTGATCTGCTCCAGCAATCCCTTTTCCCACTTGGTAAACTTTGTAGCTTTATCAAAACTCTTTTCGACGCTTTGAAAGAAGCTATACGCTTGTTGACTTGACATGAGTAATAGTTTTAATTTTGACTTTATGTAACAGGCAGCATAACTGCCGTTGAGCTTTGTTGCGCCAGGCTTGGTGAATTGTCAATGGGCAATGGTCAATAAAGCAGACACTCACAATTGACTATTCACCATTCACCATCACGAATTTTTTTCCAGCTTGCTGATCTTTCTGTCCAGGTTAAATACATAGGCGAACAAACCCAGCAGTATCGTTACCACAACAGCCACCACTACATAGATCTTTCCATTGCTGCGCATGAGGTCCGCATTCTCTGCCACTACTTCCTGGGCCTGTACGGCAGAATTGATAACGAGCATCAGCAGCAGGCTGAGCATTTTTATCCCTTTATGCATCGTTTAATCTTTTATGGTTAATAAGTTGAACCCGGATACGCAAAGTTGTGATCCATACACTCAATAAGGTCCAGCCGATAAAAGCTGGGTACATTACCATTCGCATGTTATTGGTCGTATCCTTTGGGTTCAGTCCGGGATTACCCTCACTACCCAATCCACCGGGATGCAGACTCTCCGCCAATCTTGGCAAGATCCAGATCGTGGGAAACAACATGAAATAAGCGAAAATATTATACACAGATCCGATCCTTGCCTGCTTCTCTTCATCCTGCAAACTTCCTTTCAACACAAAATAAGCGAAGTAGATCAGCAGGGCGATAGCGGTACCGTTCTGTTTGGCATCACCACTCCAGGGTTTTCCCCATTGGTAATTGGCCCAGATCATACCGGTTACCAATCCTAATATTCCGAGTACGGTTCCGGTACGGGCAAATTCAGTGGAATAGATCTCGTCTGATGCCTGCTGGTTGCGCAGATATCTGATCGCGTACACCACAGAAACGGTAAAACAAACCATCATGGCGATCCACATGGGAACATGAAAGAAGAGATTGCGGATGGTTTCTTTTAAAGGAACACCAGGTGGAGTGGGCACTTCAACCAGAAAGCCGTAAGAGCAGGTATACAGGAGTAAAACGAAACTTGCTATCTTCCACCAGGGTTTTCGGATCATGAGCTGATTTTTACAGAAACGCTTTATCAGTTTTCAGAAACTAACAATTGTGAGCGCAAAAGTAAGTGAAAGGGCGCCAATAATAGTAGTGTTTGTGTAAAAAATACCTGTTGAAAAGTTATTTTATGCCAACCCTCTTTTTTATTCAAAACAAGGCTTTTCGGCAAGTGTAAATGTGATACGGTTATCCGCACCCCTACCCGGTTTGCACTACATGAACATTTTCCCATTTATCTTTACCCATGCCCCAGCCCCTGCTAACTATCAAGGACCTTAGTATAGACTTCCTCACAGACGGCACCCGCACAAAAGCATTAAAGAATATCAATATATCTGTTTTCCGGGGCGAATTACTGGCCATAGTTGGCGAATCAGGCTCGGGTAAATCGGTCACCTCCCTGTCCATCCTGCAACTTTTACCTGCCCCTCCGGCAATATATACTTCCGGAGAGATCATATTAAACTATGGCGGCAAAACACTGGATATGTTGCAGGTGCCTCGTGAACAATTACAATCCATCCGCGGCAACAGGGTAGCCATGATCTTCCAGGAACCCATGACCTCACTGAACCCGGTACTCACCTGCGGTTTTCAGGTGCGCGAAGCTATTCTGCAGCATAATACCATCAGTGACGAAGAAGCGACACAAAGAACCATCGCTTTGTTTGAAAAAGTGCAGTTGCCTGATCCGGCGGGCATGTATCGCCGGTATCCGCACCAGTTAAGCGGCGGCCAGAAACAGCGCGTCATGATTGCCATGGCCATGAGCTGTGAACCCGATCTGCTGATCTGTGATGAACCTACTACAGCGTTGGATGTGACCGTGCAGAAAAACATTCTCCAACTGATCCGGGAACTGCAGTTACAGAACCAGATGGGTGTGATCTTTATTACGCACGACCTGGGCGTGGTAGCCGATATCGCCGACCGGGTGGCCGTAATGTACAAAGGAGAGATCGTAGAACAGAATATTGCCTCCTCCCTTTTTACCAACCCCCAACATCCCTATACCAAAGCCTTGCTCGCCTGCCGCCCCATGCTGCACCCCAAGGGAGAACGTTTACCGGTGGTGAGTGATTTTATGGAAGTGGACATTATGGGGAACATCAGGGAGAAGTCTGGAGTTAGGAGTCTGGAGTTAGGAGTGAGTAACGAGCCGGCACAACTCCAAACTCCAAACTCCAAACTCCTAACTGTTACTAACCTCAAAGTCTGGTTCCCCACCCAAAAAACATGGTTGGGTAAAGTAACCGCGTATACCAAAGCGGTAGATGATGTGAGCTTTGATTTATTTGAAGGAGAAACACTCGGATTAGTAGGTGAATCCGGCTGTGGCAAAAGCACTTTGGGAAGAGCCCTGCTGAGACTGATCGATGTTACCGAAGGATCTATCCGATACAAAAATACCGATCTGCTCGCAGCCAGCAGCGCACAGCTAAAAGCGCTCCGCAAGGATATGCAGATCATTTTCCAGGACCCCTACTCTTCACTCAATCCCCGTATCACCATCGGTGATGCCATTGCAGAGCCGTTACAGGTGCATGGATTCATTCATCACCGCAAAGAACGCAAAGAAAAAGTGGTGGAGCTGCTGGAAAAAGTGAACCTGCTGCCGGAGCATTACCATCGTTACCCGCATGAGTTCAGTGGCGGACAAAGACAGCGCATCGTGATCGCCAGGGCACTGGCTTTGCAGCCTTCCTTTATCATCTGTGATGAGAGTGTGTCGGCCCTAGATGTAAGTGTGCAGGCCCAGGTGCTGAACCTGCTGAATGACCTGAAAAAAGAGTTCGGGTTCACGGCTATATTTATTTCGCACGATCTGTCGGTGGTACGGTATATCAGCGATAGGATCATGGTCATGAACAAAGGCCGGATAGAAGAAATGGGATTAGCTGATGAAGTATATAATAATCCACAAAGCACTTATACACAACGACTTATATCTTCCATTCCTGGAATCAACCGGTAAGATATCCACAGTTACCAGATGCTGCTTTTGGTTCAAATTGGCGTATTCCTTATCTTATCTTACCTTTGCCGACTTCTGAAATTCATGCCGTAACATGAAGTTAGTGTCTCCTGCCACCGCTGGCGGGACAACAAACTGATTGTGGCTATCATCTTAAAACAGGATTAGACACATGAAATTATCCCAATTCAAGTTTGACCTTCCACTGAACCTGATTGCACAGAACCCGACCAAAAAAAGAGAAGACAGCCGTATGATGGTTGTTGATCGTAAAAGCGGGCATATGGAGAACAGGCATTTCCGCGACATCTTAGAGTATTTTGATGACAAGGATGTTTTTGTAGTAAACAATACCAAGGTATTTCCGGCAAGAATGTATGGCCGTAAAGAAAAAACCGGTGCCAAGATCGAAGTGTTCCTGCTTCGTGAACTGAATAAACCCAACCGTTTATGGGATGTGATCGTTGATCCCGCAAGAAAGATCCGTGTAGGTAATAAACTTTATTTCGGCGAGAACGAAGAACTGGTTGCCGAAGTGATCGACAATACCACCAGCCGTGGCCGTACCATCCGTTTTCTGTGGGATGATGATGATGAGAGCTTTAAGAAAATGCTGGAGCACCTGGGAGAAACCCCTTTACCCAAATACATCAAGCGCAAGCCGGATGAAGAAGATAAAGAGCGCTACCAGACCGTATATGCCAAACACGAAGGTGCCGTTGCGGCCCCTACTGCCGGTTTACACTTCAGTAAAGAGCTGATCAAACGTTGCGAGATCCTCGGGATCCGTTTTGCAGAAGTTACCCTGCATACCGGCCTCGGTACTTTCCGCCCCATTGAAGTAGAAGACCTGAGCAAACACAAGATGGATGCAGAATACTACGCCATCAATGAACAGGCCTGCAATATTGTGAACAAAGCCAAAGAAACCGGTCACCGCATCTGCTCTATCGGAACCACTACCATGCGTGCCATGGAAAGCAGTTTTACCGCGCAGAAAATGCTGAAACCAAGCGAAGGCTGGACCAACCACTTTATCCACCCACCCTACAAATTCAATGTGGCGGATAGTCTGGTCACCAATTTCCATTTACCCAAAACCAGCCTGCTGATCATGACCTGCGCTTTTGCCGGTTACGACCTGGCAATGGAAGCGTATAAAAAAGCCATCAAAGACAAATACCGTTTCTTCAGTTATGGAGATGCGTTACTGATCATCTGATGTAACGATACAAAAAATGCAAAAGGACACAGTACAAACACTGTGTCCTTTTTATTTCCCTTACAGGATGATTGAACGCGGAGGTACAGTTTTTTACTTTTTGGAAGAAGGCCAATACTCATTCGGTAACAGGTTCGCGATCTTTTCAGACCAGGCCCAGTAACCGGATGTGATCAGATCGGTTCCTTCAAAATAGTTACCGCTGGCCAGCACCATGATGGGATTGGCGGATGTTCTGAACAGTTCTGAAGTAAGCAATATGCTCGTTACCCCACGTGGCAGCATTTTCTCGTATTCAGGTGGCGTTTTCTTTTTGGTGTACACCACCTGCAGGTAATCGTTGAACTCCAGTCCTACCGTGGCACTATCCAGCGCATACGCGATGCTATCTCCCGGCAGAATGGTATTGATGAGAACATTCATTGATTCAGGTTCGTTCATCACTTTGCGGTAATAAGCGGCCGAATCGCGACGTAATCCGGGTAGCTGTCCATCCACCATCAGGGTTCCGTTAATGGCAGCATTCACTGCCTGTGCGCGGTACAGGGCTCTTACCCGTTTCTTCTCTGCATCGGGCAGTTTGATGAGCTTTCGTAC
>CALRQQ020000289.1:0-5191 GCA_943370345.1 Chitinophaga pinensis | reverse complement strand
TGCCTGAATCATTACCGCAACAACGTACAACAGGCTGTCACCCTGGATCCCTTGCTGATCAATGGTATTACCCTGACCAGTACCCAGAACGACAACCTGCTGCTCTTTCTGCGGGCGCTGACCGATTCCAGCTTTCTCCGCGATACCCGGTTTACTAAACCGGATTAACTTTTATTATTGACCCGACGGCCTTTCAACGCCTCGAGTGCCTGTTTTTTCGCTTCGATCTCTTTCTCTGTATTCCGCTGATCCTCCTGGTTATTCTTGAGTTTCTTTTCCAGGTCTGACTGATCATCTTTCAGTCCACGCAATTTTTTCTCGGCTTTGTTCACGGCATCTTCCTGGGCAATGATCTCCAGCTCCAGGTTCTCGGCTTCCACATCGGGCTGCAGACTGTTGAGGAATGCCTTTACCCTGTCCACCTGATAGGCATCAAAGGATGTCTTCATATTGTTCCCTTCTTTCATGATGATCAGGTATACCACTGATGATTCATTCTTCTTACCCTTTCCTTCCACTTTAATGATATAGTCCATCTTATCCGCACTGATCTCCGTGATGAACGCGTCTCTGAAATTGCGGTAGCCCTTATCCTTATTGAATATGCCCTTTTCTTCTTTGGATTTATAGCCCAGCCGGCTCATTTTTTTAACAATGGCATTTTCCACCGCCTCAGGAGGATAGGAATAGTCGATCATAAATACCTGCTGTTTTTTCTTGTCGTACTCGGCCGTGCCTTCATAGGCCTGGGCAGAAAGGGCGAGATTAAGCCCTGAAATCATCAATAAGGATAAAATAATATGCTTCATAACCGTTGAATTTACCGTTAAAGATACGTCCCGGGGCCCAAGCGTTGCAATCCGGTTAAATAAAAAATCAGTGTGGCATGGAATTCGTTTTTTGCCCGGCTAAGAACTACTTTTGTCCGGGCCGGCCCCGCAAGCCGGCCCCTTAAATTTCCAATCCATTGAGTGGTATTAAAAAACTGGCCGGACAAACCCTTTGGTATGGTGTACCCACCATTGCCAGCCGTTTTTTGGGCTACCTGATGAACCTGACACTCCCGCTCATTTTTGCCCAGCCTTCCAAAACGGCAGACCTCACCCAGGTATATGCGATCATTCCGTTCCTGAATGTGTTGTTCACTTACGGACTTGAAACTGCCTATTTCCGGTTTTCCCAGGAACAGGATCCCAAAAAACTGTATAATACCCTGTCTGTTTCACTATTCGGTTCGACTATTTTGTTTACCGGCGCACTTTTCCTGTTCAAGGATACCATTGCTTCCTGGGCCAGCCTGGAAGATCACCCGGAATATATCAACTGGATGGCCGGGATCATTTTCTTTGATACCATCAGCACACTTGCCTTTGCCCGCCTGCGGCAGGAAAACAGGCCCCGTCGTTATGCTTTTGCCCGCCTGTCCAGCGTACTGATGAATATTATTGTGGTGATCCTTTTCCTCGGGATCGTACCCCGTATGGCTGCATCCGGTCCTGACAGTTTCTGGGGAGTATTGCATAGCAGTAAAGACTCCGGGATCGTGTATTATCTTATCGGCAATTTCTGTGGCAGTGTGCTAACTGTGCTGATCCTGCAGAAAGAACTGCGGCAGGTGCATTTTCAGTTTGACCCTGCCCTCTGGAAAAAGATCATGGCGTATTCCTTTCCCCTGGTGATCGTAGGCATGGGCGGTATTGTGAATGATATGCTCAGCCGCCTTATTTATCAGCATGTGGTGGACCTTCCTGCTGAACAGGCGAAACATGAACTGGGTGTATTTGCCAATATCATCCGCTTATCCATCCTCATCACTATTGCGATCCAGGCTTTCCGGATGGCAGCCGAACCTTTTTTCTTTAACCGCAGTAAAGAAGAAAACGCACCAAAGACCTATGCCCGGGTGATGAAATTTTTTGTACTGGTCTGCTGCTTCCTGTTCCTGGGCATCAGTCTGTACATTGATCTGGTAAAATGGTTCTTCCTGGCCATCGACCGGGCCGACTGGACCGAAGGCCTCTATGTGGTGCCTTTGTTTGCCATGGCCAATATTTTCCTGGGGATCTATTATAACCTCAGTATCTGGTACAAGCTCACCAATAAAAATATGATGGGAGCCGTGATCACTTTTGCCGGAGCTGTGATCACCATTGCATTGAATATCCTGCTGATCCCACAACTCCATTACCTGGGTGCGGCGATCGCCACGTTCTGCTGCTATCTCTTTATGATGATCATCAGTTATACACAGGGACAAAAACATTACCCTGTACCCTATGCGAAAAAGAAACTGATCGCTTATCTCGTACTGGTCACCCTCCTTGTACTTACCCATCGCGGCGTTGTCTACTTCGTGGAAAACCGCTGGGCCAACCTGGCCGTAGCCACTCTCTTATTAGCCATGTTCACTTGGTTCGTTGGAAAAATAGAAAGGAAAGAACTGGAGAAGCTGCCGGTTGTTTGTAAATTTTACCGGAAGTAATACATCGCAGGATGGGCTGTTCCCAGACACCCGACAGCCGACACCTTTTACATTCCCTTTACAAACGGATTATTCTCCTTCTCATACCCCACCGTCGTCACCGGCCCATGACCTGAATAGACCTTGGTTTCATCGGGAAGAGTAAAAAACTGAGTGCGGATACTTTCGAGCAGGGTGTCCATACTGCCACCTGGCAGATCGGTACGCCCAATACTGCGGTTGAAAAGGACATCCCCACCAATGATAAAGCCATTTTCGGCACTGTAAAAAGAAACACTGCCGGGGGAATGGCCTGGGGTAAACCGGATCTGGAGTTGATCCTCCCCTATTTTAATAAAATTTCCTTCTTTCAAATAAACCAGAGGGCCATTATAATTGTCAAATGGCAGCTGCCAGCGCTCCCCGGAAATGGGGGCAAAATCCAGGACCGGCTTTTCCTTTTCATGAATATGCAGGTCCAGTCCCCAGGTATCATGTACAAACTTGTTCCCGAATACATGATCCAGGTGACAATGGGTGTTCAGCAGTAAAACCGGGGTCAGCCCGGCCCTTTCAATGCCCGTTTTTAATTCGTCCCTTTCCGCCGGAAAATAACAGCCCGGGTCAATAATGCAGCACTGTTTTTGCTCGTTATACAGTACATATGTGTTCTCCTGAACCGGGCTAAAGGTGAAAGACTTAACAACTAACATGGGCGGTTTTTTCGTACTTTTAAAGACAATCCCGGAAACCTGGTTTCCGGTAAGCCTGATACGGGGTCAAAAGTACAAAATAGCTACTTTTGAACCGGGTTATCATCCATTCACTGCTGATCCGATAAATGATGATCCTGCCAATGCCGCTGCTGAATGAAAAGGCAGGCTGCCAAACAGGGAATTTAAACGATTTAAGATTTTTTGAACAGTAAGTCATAGTCTATGAAGAAAGTCCTTAGCCTTATTACCTGCCTCAGTATATTCTTTGCGCTGGAAACCTCCGCCCAGGTGAATACCGTGGAGTTTGGGAAGAACCGGGTACAGTACCAGAAGTTCAAGTGGAAATATTACCAGACTGAAAATTTTAACAGTTATTTCAGCCAGGACGGGTTGGGACTGGGAAAATATGTGGCACAGGTAGCCGAGGCTGAACTGCCTTCCATCGAGGAATTTGTGGAGTATGGTCTTCAGCGCCGGATCAATATTGTGATCTATAATAATTACGATGAAATGCAGCAGTCCAATATCGGCATCGGTATTGACTGGCAGAATACCGGCGGGGTGACCAAGCTGGTCAATAATAAAATGATCATCTATTACGATGGCAACCATGAAAACCTGCGCCAGCAGATCCGCCAGGGAATTGCCCGTAACCTGGTCGAAAACCTGCTCTTCGGCGACGACCTCGGTGAGTTTGCCGCCAATCAGGCACTGCTGGACCTTCCCAAGTGGCTGACCGAAGGGTATATTGCCTATGCCGCTGAGAACTGGAACACCTCGCTTGATGATGACCTGAGAGGGGTGATGCTGGCCGGCAGCTACCGCAACTTTTATCAGTTTGCGTTTGAAAAGCCATTACTGGCCGGACATTCATTTTGGAAATACATTGCCGATAAATACGGCAAGAACAAAACAACCTATTTTCTTTACCTGGCCCGGATCTACCGCAATCTGAACAATGCATCCTATAAGATCGCCAAGAAAAAATTCAAGATCATCCTGCGCGATTTCATGACGGATGTGCAGAACCAGTATTTCAAGGATATCCGCGGCCGTCGTAATTCGCCCAAAGGACAATTATCCGTCAGTGAATATGTAGGGAAGAAAGATTATTTCCATTTCAACGCCAACCCCACCCCCCGTAGCTTTACCTATGCCGTGGTGGAATTCAACCAGGGTCGCTACCAGGTAGTGCTCATGGAGAATTTTGTGAACCGTAAAATACTGCTGAAACAAGGCGTTCGTACCCGTGAAGATGACAGACACCCCAACTATCCCCTGCTGGCCTGGGATGGCAAAGGCACCCGCCTTGCTGTATTGTATCATGAAGAAGGTAAGACCAAATTTTTTGTGTACGACCTTGTGAACCGGGTGAAACTCTGGAAACAAACCTTTGACAAATTTGACCAGGTGCAGGACATGAAGTACATGCTCGACAACAATACACTTGTACTGAGTGCTGTCCGCAGTGGTCAATCCGATGTGTATGTATACAAGATCGACAAACAGAGTTTCGAACAGATCACCAATGATGTGTACGATGACCTCGATCCTTCCTTTGTCGCATTCCCGAATAAGACGGGGATCCTTTATTCCTCCAATCGGCCCAGTGCAGAAGCCGGCAGCAGCGATGATTCATTACCGGCCCGTCATTTCAATGTGTATCTCGTGGACAACTGGAACAAATCTGAGGTAAAACAAATTTCCAAGCTTACTGACCTGCGGCTGGGCAATGCCCGCTTCCCTTCACAATACAACACTTCTCACTTCACCTTCATCAGTGACGAGAACGGTGTTGCCAACCGCTATGCCGGTTTCTTCAAAACAGAAAGGGCAGGTCTGGACACGCTCGTATTCATCGGCGATGAAATGCTGCGTAACCCGGCACAAAAAGATGTGGACAGTCTGCTGGCCGAGTGGAACAAGACCGATATCGATTCAGTCGGATTTGTATCTGTGACCAATGACTCTTCCTATGTATTTCCGCTCACCAATTACCAGAGCAACACGCTGG
>CALRQQ020000288.1:0-5200 GCA_943370345.1 Chitinophaga pinensis | reverse complement strand
CGACAGAAAGGATGCGCGGATGCTGGTAGTCTCGTACGGTGCCTCAGGGGGTTGCCCTGCTGTGCGCCCCCTTAGCTCATTGGTAGAGCACTTCCTTGGTAAGGAAGAGGTCTGGGGTTCAATTCCCCATAACGGCTCAGTTTTTTTGAGACAGTTAAAAAATTGAATAACAATGTGTTGAAAGATGGCCTGTGGTAACAATACTGAAGGCTTCCTGATAAAAAACAATAATTGTAAAACACAACTTTAAAACCGATAACAATGTCAAAAGAGACCTTTAAGAGGGACAAACCCCACGTTAACGTTGGTACCATCGGACACATTGACCATGGTAAAACAACTTTGACTGCTGCTATTACCACCATCCTTGCTTCAAAAGGTATGGCGCAGGCAAAAAAATATGATGAAACCGATGCTGCTCCTGAAGAAAAAGAAAGGGGTATCACGATCAATACAGCTCACGTTGAGTACCAGACGGCTAACCGTCACTACGCACACGTAGACTGTCCCGGTCACGCTGACTATGTTAAAAACATGATCACTGGTGCTGCCCAGATGGACGGCGCTATCCTGGTGGTTGCCGCTACAGACGGTCCTATGCCCCAGACAAAGGAGCACATCCTGCTGGCCCGCCAGGTAGGTGTACCCAAGATCGTGGTATTTATGAATAAAGTAGACCTGGTTGATGACCCCGAACTGCTGGAACTGGTGGAAATGGAAATCCGTGACCTCCTGACTTTCTACGGCTTCGATGGTGCTAACACACCGATCATCAAAGGTTCTGCAATCAAAGCCCTGGAAGGTGAAGCAGAAGCCGTTAAGCAGGTTGAAGACCTGATGGCTGCTGTTGACGAATATATTCCCCTGCCTCCCCGCCCGGTTGACCAGCCGTTCCTGATGTCTGTGGAAGACGTATTCTCTATCACAGGTCGTGGTACTGTTGCAACAGGTCGTATCGAGAGAGGTCGTATTAAAGTAGGTGAGCCCGTTGAGATCGTAGGTCTGATCGCTGAGCCCCTGACTTCAACCTGTACAGGTGTGGAAATGTTCCGCAAACTGCTGGATGAAGGTGAAGCCGGTGACAACGCAGGTCTGCTGCTCCGTGGTATTGAGAAAACCCAGATCCGTCGTGGTATGGTTATCGTAAAACCCGGTTCTATCACTCCTCACACAGATTTCAGAGCTGAGGTTTACGTACTGAGCAAAGAAGAAGGTGGACGTCATACTCCGTTCTTCCAGAAATACCGTCCTCAGTTCTATTTCCGTACAACTGACGTAACCGGAGAAGTTGAGCTGAATGCTGGAACTGAAATGGTTATGCCTGGTGATAACACTTCACTGACCGTGAAACTGATCCAGCCTATCGCGATGGAAAAAGGTCTGAAATTCGCGATCCGCGAAGGTGGCCGTACAGTAGGTGCCGGACAGGTTACTGAGATTATTAAATAATCTTTTATATTTGATACTTCAAAAGTCATTGGTCTGCCGGAATTTCCGAACGACCGGTGACTTTTGATTCTTACGGGCATAGTTCAATGGCAGAATAGCGGTCTCCAAAACCGTTGATGGGAGTTCGAATCTCTCTGCCCGTGCAAACTGAGTATTATGAACAAGATCACTACTTATTTCAAAGAGAGCTTCAAGGAGCTGACGGAGAAAGTATCCTGGCCAACCTGGCAGCAGTTACAGCAATCTACCATGATCGTGCTGGCGGCCACCATTGTTATTACATTCATTGTACTGGCCATGGACTCTGCTATTGGTAACGGACTCAAGTTTGTTTACGGGCAGCTCTTCAAATCCTGATCTAATTTATTTTCAAACTTTTTTCAATGGAAACAACACCGAATACCGAGAATGTCAAGCAGGCCGAAACCAAGTGGTACGTACTGCGTGTAGTGAGCGGCAAGGAAAAGAAGGTGAAGGAGTACCTGGATAAGGAAATTTCCCGTGGCGGATGGAGTGAGATCGTAAAGCAGGTATTTCTGCCGGTGGAAAAAGTGTATAAAGTAGCCGCCGGTAAGAAAGTGATGCGCGAGCGTAACTATTATCCGGGTTATGTGATGATCGAAATTGCCGACGGAAAACTGAACGATGACCTGAAGGATATCATCAAGAATACCACTAATGTGATTCATTTCCTGGGTAAGGAAGATCCGATCGCCCTCCGCAAGGCCGAAGTGAACAAGATGCTGGGTAAAATGGACGAGATGGCGGAAGTTGGCGGCATGAGTATGAGCGAGCCGTTTATTGTAGGGGAGACCATCAAGATCATCGAAGGACCATTCAACGACTTCAATGGGGTGATTGAGGAAGTCAATGACGAAAAGAAAAAACTGAAAGTGACGGTAAAGATCTTCGGACGTTCTACTCCGGTGGAACTCAACTATATGCAGGTAGAAAAGATCAGCTAAGCCAATCAGTTACCATATTGAACGCCACCCGCTTGCTGCGGGTGGCGTTTTTTTGTCTCTGATAGTGGAAAAAAATGAGGGAAACCTTTGCCAGTAACGCTTTTCCGCTTACTTTTGCAACCCCAATTAGTTCTTTAGAAGAATCCCTGAAAAGGGATAACGAGGAATTTGGGAGACCAAGTAGACAAATCGAAAGGTCGCTAGAACCAATAAATCAAAGAAAATGGCAAAAGAAATCTCCGGCTTTGTAAAGCTGCAGTGTAAGGGTGGCCAGGCCAACCCTGCACCTCCGATCGGTCCTGCGCTGGGTTCCAAGGGTATCAACATCATGGAATTCTGTAAGCAGTTCAATGCAAGAACGCAGGACAAAATGGGAAAAGTACTTCCCGTATTAATTACTGTTTACACCGACAAAAGTTTTGACTTTGTAATCAAAACGCCCCCCGCAGCCATCCAGCTGATGGAAGCCGCTAAAATTCAAAAGGGTTCCAAAGAAAGCAACCGTGTTAAAGTGGGTAAAGTAAACTGGGATCAGGTAAAGGCCATCGCCGAAGACAAGATGCCTGACCTGAACTGTTTTACTATCGAAAGCGCCATGAAAATGGTAGCCGGTACCGCCCGCAGCATGGGCCTCAATGTGGAAGGTAAAGCTCCCTGGGAGAATTAATCCCTTAACCCCCTGAAGGGGACTTTTTGAAATCCTTAAAAGAAATTAAAATGGCATTCATTAGTAAAAAAAGAAAAGTTGCCGATACAAAAGTTGACGCAAACAAAGCATATTCCTTAAAAGAGGCATCCACGCTGGTGAAAACAATCTCCACCTGCAAATTTGATGCTTCTGTGGACCTGCACATCCGTCTGGGTGTGGATCCCAAGAAAGCAGACCAGGCCATCCGTGGTACTGTAAGTCTGCCCCATGGTACTGGTAAGACCAAAAAAGTACTGGTTCTTTGTCCTCCCGATAAAGAAGCCGAAGCAAAAGCAGCCGGAGCTGACTATGTCGGACTGGATGAGTTTGTGACCAAGATCGAAGGTGGATGGGTGGATGTGGATGTGATCATTGCCACTCCCTCTGTAATGCCGAAGATCGGTAAGCTCGGTAAAGTACTCGGTCCCCGTAACCTGATGCCGAACCCCAAGACCGGCACAGTGACCAACGATGTGGCCAACGCCATCAATGATGTAAAAGGCGGTAAGATCGCTTTCAAAGTGGATAAAGTAGGTATCATCCATGCTTCTATCGGACGGGTGAGTTTCTCCCCTGAAAAGATCGCTGAAAACAGCCAGGAGCTGCTGAATGCGATCATCAAGGCAAAACCCTCTTCCGCAAAAGGTACATACCTGAGAGGTATCAGCATGGCCAGCACTATGAGTCCTGGTATTGCCATTGACACCAAAGCATTTGTTCACTAATACGGTCTGACCGTTTAAAATTTTTTAAAATGACAAAAGATCAAAAAAACGAAGTGATTGAACTGCTGAAAGGCAAGTTTGCTCAATATAACAACTTCTATATCGCCGATACAGAATCACTGACCGTTGAGCAGGTAGGCAAACTCCGCCGTGCCTGTTTCAGCAAACAGGTGGAAATGAAAGTGGCGAAGAATACCCTGATTAAAAAAGCCCTTGAATCACTGGACAGCGAAAAGTATGCAGGTATGTACGATTCACTGCACAAAGTAACCGCCCTGATGTTCTCAGAGAACCCCAAGGAGCCGGCCCTGATCATCAGCTCATTCCGTAAGGAAAGCAATGGTGAAAAGCCTGTACTGAAAGCGGCGTTCATCAATGGTGACATATACATGGGTGATAACAACCTGAAAGCACTGACCCAGATCAAAACCAAGAACGAACTCATTGGCGAGGTTATCGGGTTGCTGCAATCTCCTGCAAAACGTGTACTGGCTGCATTACTGCACCACCACGAGCAGAAAGCTGGCGGCGCAGAAGCAGCTGCGGCAGAGTAATGAGTATACAGTTTCGGGTAATGAGTTAGGAGTGGCAAGGGCCTGAGGCCCGCACTACTCTTCTCCGGCCGGAACTCTACTATAAACAATTTTTTTAAAACCGCCGTCGGATCCCTGAACGGATATGAAGACGGTAAAAATTCAAACAAAATGGCAGACGTAAAAGCATTAGCAGAAAGCCTGGTAGGCTTAACAGTTAAAGAAGTACAGGAATTAGCTGATTTCCTGAAATCCGAGTACGGTATCGAACCCGCAGCTGCAGCTGTAGTAGTTGCAAGCGGCGATGGTGGTGGTGCTGCAGCAGCAGAAGAGAAGACTGCATTCAACGTAGTACTGAAGAACGGTGGTGCTTCCAAACTGAACGTGGTTAAGATCGTTAAAGATCTGACTGGTCTCGGTCTGAAAGAAGCAAAAGACCTCGTTGACGGAGCTCCGAAGAACGTAAAAGAAGGTGTATCTAAAGCAGAAGCTGAAGAGATCGCCGCTAAACTGAAAGAAGCAGGTGCTGATGTTGAGATTGCTTAATTTCAACTGACTCATAAAAAGAAGGGTGTCGTTTACGACACCCTTTTTTATTGGGAAAAAAGCCGCAGTTCGTTATTCCGTGATCAGGTAGGGACTGATCCGTTCATAGACTTCATCTGTAACGGCCATGACCTGTTTCAGTTCCTCCATTTTCCGGAACAGGCCATGTTCCTTTCGGTACGCAAGTATGGCATTGATCACATTCCATCTAAGGTAGGGGTGCCCCTTCATTTCTTCCGCAGTAGCAGTATTGATATTGATCTTCCGGAGCGTTCGAACTTCCAGCTTCAGCAA
>CALRQQ020000287.1:0-5213 GCA_943370345.1 Chitinophaga pinensis | reverse complement strand
GGTCATTGAGTTCATCCGCCTGCATGGTCTGGATCATGCCCAGAGGTATGAGCTTAGCACCAATATTAAACTCTGCATATTCTGCAGGTTCGCGGCAATCGATGAGATTCAGTTTTTCTCCGGCATCCATCCGGGCTTTTAATTCCTCTACAGTAATACTATCCATAAACGTTTTGGTTTTTATTTTAATCTGGAAGCTGTACCAGGGTATCGGTTACCGGACGGTCATTTTGTAACCACACATCAATGGTTTGTCCGGACCGGATCCGTAATATCCGTTTCTCTTCGTCATAACGGCCGGGGGTTTGTTTAAAAATAAATGCATTGCAGGTATCGGTTACCCCGTTCAGCACGATGGCTCCCACGGAGAGTCCCATGGACTCCAATGTTTCTTTTGCCTCACAGAATGTCAACCCTGTAATAACGGGAACAGAAAACTCCTGATTCCCGATCCCATCACCCAATACCAGGGATATAACAGACCCTTTACGGATCCTGGTCCCCGGTTTGATTATGGCGCCATTGTAATATTGTTCCAGAACGGCATTGCGTGCAAAATCCGGTTTGAAAGAAGTATCCCCTACACGCAGGTCCATACTTTTCAAAACCATCTCCGCATTTCGGAAACTATATCCCGACAGGTTCGGCATTTCCACTTCCGGTGGTACTGCCCGGCGGATAACAAGGTAAACAGTGCGGTTGGATTTGACCACTTCATCAGCATCCGGTATCTGTTTGATCACATGGAGTGCGGGGACCGTGTCCACGTAAATTGAATCCTGGATCTCCACATCAAATCCGGCTTTTTGCAGGATCGCTTTTGCCTCGTCATAGTTTTTGCCTGTAACAGAAGGTACAGAGGCCGATTTCCCATGACCGGTGATCCAGTTTAGTGAAAGCAGGAAAAGGGCAAACAGGGCTATGGCCAGTACGATACCGGCCAGTATATTGAGCCATAACGGACGACCTGTGATTGCTTTTAACATCAGTTATTTTTTATAATTGGACCAGGGTTATTCCCCGAAACATTCCAGTAC
Source organism: Chitinophaga pinensis (assembly GCA_943370345.1). Classification (GTDB taxonomy): domain Bacteria; phylum Bacteroidota; class Bacteroidia; order Chitinophagales; family Chitinophagaceae; genus JJ008. The sequence continues at coordinate 4,176 of CALRQQ020000287.1, read as the reverse complement.
CAGTTTGGTATAAAACTCGTTGAGACTCCAGCCCATGGCACGTACCTGCTGAGGTACGATACTGGCATCACTCTGACCAGGGATCGTATTTACTTCCAGCATGTAGGGCCGGCCTTCTGCTTCATTATAAATGAAATCGATCCGCACCACACCCCGGCAATTAAAGGCGGAATAGACCCGCTTTGCTGTGTCACGGATCTTATCAGCGGTGGCCTCATCTATTTCCGCAGGTGTGGTCTCTGATGATTTGCCCTGGTATTTGGCGACAAAATCAAAGAAAGCCATATCTGCATCGGCTCTGACTTCGGTAAGCGGCAACACAATGATATTGCCTTTCGAGCGGAATACACCTACTGTAAATTCCCTGCCCTGCACCATTTCCTCCACGAGCACCTGGTTATCCTCCTTAAATGCTTTTGCAATGGCCGCATTCAACTGTTCCGGATCCGGTGTATTCACTTTGGACATCCCGATACTGGATCCCCCGTTATTGGGTTTTACAAATACGGGGAATTTCAATTGTTCAATAACCTGTTCTGCACTGCCCAGCAGATCCCGGATCAGCAGGATGGAACGGGCAACCGGAATCCCGGAAGCACCGGCAACGGCTGTGGCATACCTTTTATTGAATGTAATCGCGGAAGAAGCTGCATCACAGCCGGTATAAGGGATCCTGAGTGTATCAAAATAACCCTGCAATTTACCATCTTCTCCGGGTGTACCATGCATACCGATAAAGACCGCATCAAACGTTATTTTTTCATTATCCAGCTGAAGGGAGAAATCGTTCTTATCCACTTCCACTTTACGTCCATCCACCAGTTCATAGAACCAGCCATGTGGATTTACATCAATTTTGTATACGTTGAAGAGAGATCGGTCGAGGTGATTGTCAATGGTCGTGGCAGACCGGTAAGATATGACGGCCTCCCCGGAAAAACCGCCGGTTACCAGTGCTATAGTCTTTTTCATTGCGGAATGTTGGTTAAACCCGGTTTGTGCGGGTCAGTTATGCAAATATTGCGGAAAAAAATAAGATGCGCAACGGCAAAAAGGGCAAAGCGCCATCATTAACAAAATTTATGGCCCCGACCCGGCTTTTTACCCGGCTTCCGGTAAAAAATAAGAAAGGTGAAGGTTGTTTTCCCTTCACCTTTTTACGACGGGACATATCACCCGTCACTCGTTGAACAGCTCTCGCTGTTTATCAGTATACCTGTAAGTTACAGAAAAAAAACCCGTACCCGCAATGCGGAAACAGGATTTTTTGCACAATTCAGGAATTTTTCGTTCTATAAATGCAGGCGGCCTTTTTTCTCCATCAGCTGCTCTACCGTTTCTTCATACATTTCATCCGGCACACAGCAGTCAACCGGGCATACGGCAGCACATTGGGGTTCTTCGTGGAAACCCTGGCATTCAGTACACTTGTTGGGTGTAATGTAGTAGGTGTCAGTTGCCACAGGTGCGTTTTTCTGGTCAGCGTCCACCACGGATCCATCCAGCAGGGTAAAGGATCCTTTTACAGATGTGCCATCAGCCATGGCCCATTCTACTCCACCTTCATAAATTGCATTGTTCGGACATTCGGGCTCGCAAGCGCCGCAGTTGATACATTCTTCGGTAATCTTAATAGCCATAATAAACTAAATTAACGGGTTCAGAGTTACTTTTGCCTTACAAAATTAGTTGACAGGGATGAATTTACAACACAGAATTTATTTATTATCAAGGCTTGGCGAATATATTTCGGGCGACTCACCTGACTGGCGTCAGGTGGTTGAAAGGGCGGGCTATGAAAATGGCTGGTTTATACCCGAATTTGTGGACTCCGCAGCAAAAAACATTGCCAAATCCTTTTTAAACAGCGAAAAACTGGCTGCCTGGGCTGACGAAAATCATGTGCCTGATTATCCTTCATCCCCCAAAAAAACGGGCATAATCATGGCCGGGAATATCCCGATGGTAGGATTTCACGACTGGCTGTCGGTTTTTATCAGCGGACATCATGCGGTGGTGAAACCTTCATCCCGGGACAATGTACTCATCCGGCACCTGGTCGAAAAAATAGCTTCCTGGGATCCGGCAGCAGGTGAAGCGACCGTATTCGCGGATATGCTGAAAGGCTGTGATGCCTATATCGCCACCGGCAGTAATAACTCATCCCGTTACTTTGATTATTATTTCAGCCGCTTTCCTCATATCATCCGCAGGAACCGTACTTCGGTAGCCATCCTTTCCGGCACAGAATCAACAGCCGACCTGGAAGGACTGGCCGATGATGTTTACCTGTATTTCGGTCTGGGCTGCCGTAACATCACGAAGATCCATGTGCCAACAGATTATGATTTTGTCCCCCTTCTGGAAACATTCAGGAAATACAATTTTCTGTCCGAACACCATAAGTATAAGAACAATTATGATTATAACCTGGCCCTTCACCTGCTGAATAAAAAATATTATATGAGCAACGGGTCCATTTTGCTGGTCGAAGAACCCGGACTCTTCTCCCCTATCAGTCAGCTCAATTTTGAGTATTACCAGGATGCCGACAAATTGACGGAATCACTCCGGTGTTCAGAACAGGTGCAGTCCATTACAGGAAAAGGGTTCGTATCTTTCGGACAAAGCCAGTATCCCGGTCTGGCTGATTTTGCCGACGGAATAAATACGCTGACCTTCCTGAACTCTATCTGATGCTGAATTGTTTACTTTTTGACGTTCAACTGACAGAAGTACGAAGACTTTAGTAAAGATTTGTTAAACAAGACGTCAGCAGGTGACAGAAATACTGACAGTTTGTTATTTTGTACGTCAAAGGCACAGGAATTGTAAAATAAACATTGAAAAAATCAAAAAGCGCTATGAAATTCAAACAGCTTCTCTTGATCGTTGCAGTCAGTGCAGTTTCAGCTGTAGGCAGTGTATGGATCTACAGCAAAGTGGTTGCCCGCCAATATGCAGCCGCTTTTAATCAGTCAGCGGATGGGAAAGTGCCGGTCAACTATGCCGGTTTTCTCGACAATGCCGCCCCCATAGGCGAGGCGACTGATTTTACCAAGGCAGCAAATGCCGCCGTTCCGGCCGTAGTACATATCAAGACCAAGATACCGGCCAAGAAAATCACCAATCAATTACCCCGCAGCCGTGGAAATGGGTTCGAGGATCTGTTTGAACAGTTTTTCAATATGGGTCCCCAGATCCAGCCCGAACAACGTGCATCCGGAAGTGGTGTTATCATCAGTGAGGATGGCTATATCGTGACCAATAACCACGTGATCTCCGATGGTGGCCAGGGTGTGGCGGATGAGATCACAGTGACCCTGAGTAATAAAAAAACCTATAAAGCCCGCGTGATCGGGAAAGATGCCAGCAGCGATATAGCCGTACTGAAGATCGATGGTAACGGATTCCCCTTTTTGCTTTACGGAAATTCAGATAATGTGAAGCTGGGACAATGGGTGCTGGCCATCGGTTATCCCCTGACCCTCGAAACCACCGTTACGGCCGGTATCATCAGTGCCAAGGGCCGTTCGATCGGTATCAACGGGCGTCAGAGCGAAACCCCGATCGAATCATTTATCCAGACCGACGCGGCTGTAAATCAAGGCAACAGCGGCGGTGCACTGATCACCACTGATGGACAACTGATCGGTATCAATTCAGCCATTTATGCCCCTACCGGAACCTATGCCGGTTATTCGTTTGCCATACCGGTGAACCTGGCAAAAAAGATCGTGAATGACCTGATCAAATTTGGCGATGTAAAAAGGCCTTACCTGGGTATCGCCGCTGATAATACCAAAGTCAATTCAACCGATGGCGCCTATGTAGGTACCGTGGCTCCTGATGGAGCAGCGGCTTCAGCCGGACTGAAAAAAGGGGATATCATCCGTAAGATCAATGATGTGAACATTAGTTCCTGGACCGAATTACAAGGCACGGTGGCATCCCTGAATACCGGCGACAAAGTAACCATCACCTATAAACGCGATGGAAAGGAATACACGACCAGTGCTACCCTGAAAGCCGACCAGGGCACGTATACCAATCTTGCCGCCAGTAACCTGGGTGATGCCCTCGGTGCCGACCTGGAGAATCTGGATAAAAAGACGGCTATAAAAAATGAAGTGGAAGGCGGTGTTTTGGTCAAAAAAATCAGAACCGGGGGTGCTT
>CALRQQ020000286.1:0-5238 GCA_943370345.1 Chitinophaga pinensis | reverse complement strand
ATGCGGGAAAGTTGTTTTTGGTTACTAAGGAAATGTGAAAGTCAGGTGTAAGGTGTAAGGTGTGAGGTGTCGGGGTGCGTGATTTTTCCGGGTAAACTCAATTATTACAAGTAAGCAAATTGAAAAATCATTTTATGCGATGGAGCGCCTTTAATGTAAGTTGAAGATTCTTAATTCCGTAAATTTTTTGGGAGAATGATCCTGACACCCGACACCTGTATTCTCCTTCGTTGAAACTGCCTGCCGGCAGGCAGGGTTTCGGAGAATAAATCCCCCTTCGCTCAACCAGTCTTGCGACTGGCTGAGCTTCGGAGGACAAAGCCGGAACAACTGCAGGGATGGTTACTGTTATGTTTGATCAGGATAAGGGCAGGATCAGGTTAGCAGTCGCTCCGGGCTGTAATGTAGGGTACTCTTTCAGGGTACATATACCTGCAGGCAGTAACCGGCCGGCAGGGATCAGGCTTTTTCCCTGAATACGATCCAGGGACTGAAAAATATACTTGATACGGGAAGGGTAACGGGATGGGAAAGGATTAAGGTGATCGGATAAAGGTAGCAGGTACGCGGATACGAGCCTATACCACTTTCTTGGTATTTTGGCTGCGAAAATGCGATGCATGCGCACAGATTATCCACAATGATCCACGGGATATGGATTATATTGCATAGATAAACGAACAAAAACTAACGGTTAAGGATGTATACCTGCCTGCCATGCATGTATAACATAATTTATTTTAAGAGAATAGTATGGTGAATGCTGAAAACGAACGGCTTTCTGAATCAACGAATAACCGCAACTGGAAAAAATGGGGTCCCTATCTCTCCGACCGGCAATGGGGAACCGTCCGTGAGGATTATAGTCCGGATGGGCATGCCTGGACCTATATCAACCATGACCTGGCCCGTAGTTATACCTATCGCTGGGGCGAGGAAGGGATCGCCGGCTTTTGTGATGCCGACCAGATCCTGTGCCTGGCACCGGCTTTCTGGAATGGAAAGGACAGCATCATTAAAGAACGGCTTTTCGGTCTGGCCAATAATGAAGGGAATCACGGGGAGGATGTAAAGGAACTTTACTTTCAACTCGATTCGTCACCAACCCATTCTTATTGTCGTTTTTTATATAAGTATCCGCAGTCCGCATTTCCCTACCTTGGGTTGCTGCAGGAGAATAAGCGGGACCGGCTGAGTCCTGAATATGAATTACTCGATACCGGTATTTTCGATGAAGACCGTTATTTTGATTGCTATATTGAATATGCGAAAGGGGATGTGAACGATATCCTGATGAAGATCACGATCTATAACCGCGGACCGGAATCTTCCACCATCCATGTGCTGCCGCATCTCTGGTTCCGCAACTTCTGGCGGCATAATCCCCGTTTCGAAAAACCGGAGATTAGTATACTGAATGATCATTGTTTACAGACCAATTCGGAACGCAACGGTCAGTATTATTTTTACCACCAGGGAGGCGAACAGGTATTTTGTGATAACGAGACCAATAATCAGCGGATGTATCATCGTCCGAATGAAACCCGGTTTGTAAAAGACGGCATCAATAATTATATCGTGGATAATGCGTCCACGGTCAATCCGGCCAAAACCGGCACTAAAGCCGCGATCTGGCTCAAAGAAACGATCCCGCCGGGTGAATCCACCAGCTTTCATTTTCGCCTCAGTAAAAAACAACTGGAAGATCCGTGGGTGGATTATGACCTGGTCTTTGAAGAACGGCAGGCAGAGACGGATCATTATTATGATAAGCTCGCCCCAAAGAAATTATCATCAGCCCATAAGACCTTATTACGCAGTGCGGCCAGCGGTCTGCTCTGGACCAAACAGTTCTATTATCTTGATGTCTACAAATGGTTGAATGGAGAACCGGATGAAACGTCACCGGTCCGCCATTTCAAACGCAATAAAGACTGGCAACACCTGACCTGCCGGAATATTATTTCCATGCCGGACAAATGGGAATATCCCTGGTTTGCCGCCTGGGACCTGGCCTTTCATGCCGCCACCTTCGTACATGTGGATCCGGATTTTGCCAAGCAGCAATTGCTGGTAGTACTTCGGGAATATTATATGCATCCCAACGGACAGATCCCGGCCTATGAATGGAATTTCAGTGATGTGAATCCACCCGTACATGCCTGGGGCGTATGGTATGTTTTTGAAGCGGATAAAAAGAAAACCGGAAAACCCGACTGGGATTTCCTGGAAAGAGCTTTTCAGAAACTGCTGATGAATTTCACCTGGTGGGTGAATCAGAAAGATGCCAATGGTACCGATATCTTTGAAGGCGGATTCCTCGGACTGGATAATATCGGGGTATTTGACCGCAATCATATGCCACCGGGGATCAAGAAGCTGCAACAGGCCGATGCCACCAGCTGGATGGCCATGTATGCCATCAATATGCTGCGGATGTCGCTCGAACTTGCGGAGCACAACAAAGCCTATGAAGAATCAGCCGCCAAATTCTTCCGTCACTTTTTGAATATCGGCTGGGCCATGCATCATATCGGGAAAAAGGATATTTCGCTCTGGGATGAGAAGGACGCATTCTATTATGATGCCATTCAGTTTGAGAACGGCAGCAGTGAGCGCCTGCGGATCCGCTCCCTGGTGGGCATTATACCCATGCTGGCCGTAGAAGTGATGCACGGTGGATTGTTTGAACAACTCAAACAGTTCAATACCCGGCTGGAAGTGATCCGGTTGACCCGCCCCGATCTCACCCGTATCATTTCCGATATCAATAAAAAGAATGCCGAAGGCAATTATCTTTTTGCCATCATGATCGGCGACCGCATGGAGCATTTATTGAAACGACTGTTGGATGAAGCTGAGTTCTTATCTGATTACGGCATCCGTTCTCTGTCTAAAATTCATGAAACGCCCTATGCCTTCAGTTACCAGGGCAATGAATACAGTATCCAATACGAACCGGGCGAAAGTTCCAGTTCCATGTTTGGAGGCAACTCCAACTGGCGTGGCCCCATCTGGCTGCCACTCAATTACCTGATCATTCACTCGCTTCGCAAGTACTACGACTACTACGGCGACAACTATACCCATGAATTCCCGGCCGGTTCGGGCAAAAAACTCAACCTGAAACAGATCGCTAATGAACTCACGAAGCGGTTATTAAAACTCTTTGAGCGCAACAAAGAAAGAGACGGCGCCTTCCAATACCACGATCAGGAACACAAGAAATGGTCAGAAAACTATTTCCGCGAACATCATCTGTTTTACGAGTTTTTCCATGGGGATAATGGAATGGGTCTGGGGGCATCGCACCAGACGGGGTGGACAGCGTTGGTGGTAAATTTGTTACTGGAGATGGATGAGTAAGTAAGTTAGTAGTTAGCAGATAGTAGTTAGTAGTCGCTTTCTATATGGTGTGTTTCAACCTTGTTCGTTAGCTGACATTTATTCTTACAAACCTGTAAACAGGTTCATCTATTTCATTATTTTTAATAACGAGTGTAGTGACATTATTCCCCCACTAACTTAAACCCATCCCCGTCAAACAATCCCTTATCGCTCAGCTTGAGGTGAGGTATAACTAATAAAGCCATAAAGGAAAGGGTCATAAAAGGGGAGGCGAGTGTGGAGCCGAGTTCGTTTTTGGTAAACTGATCCAGTTTTGTATAGGCCGATGCAATTTCGTAACCATCGCCATTGCTCATGAGTCCGGCTACAGGCAGACCAAGTACCAATTCCTGTCCATAGCCAATAGCGCTAAGACCACCCTGCTCAGCTATGACGAGATTCACCGCGTTGCACAGACTTTCATCATCCACGCCCACTGCCACGATATTATGACTGTCGTGTGCCACAGATGAAGCCAGCGCTCCCTGTTTTAATCCAAACCCTTTGATAAACGCTTTTGCTATCGGAGCTTCTTTGTAGCGGTTCACCACCACGATCTTCAATATATCATTTTCTGTATCACTGACCATTTTTCCATCCACGACTTTCGGTGGCAGGTCCATCCGGTTGGTGATCAGTTGCCCATCCAATGCTTCGATTACTGGGATTGATTTTTCATTATTAAATGCCATTTTCAGTTCACTACTTAATCTGGGTTTACAATTGAACCGGTTAATTACTAATGACTCAGGACTACTGACTAATGACGTTCCCCCTTCAGCTACTATTTCCCCATTTATATAGGTAGAAATAACATTGAATTCCTTCAGGTCTTTTACCAGGGTAAAATCCGCAGGATCGCCAATCTTCAATAAACCCACATCTAATTTGTAATGTTCTACCGGATTCACACAAGCCGCTTGTAAAACCTTGTACAGATCAACTCCTTTCGCCACCGCACGGGCGCATAGCTGGTTGATATGGCCCAGCACCAGGCTGTCCGGGTGTTTATCATCACTGCAGAACATGATCTGGTCCGGCCAGTCATGCAGCAGATCGATCAGCGCTTCAAAATTCTTCGCGGCTGACCCTTCCCGTATGATGATCTTCATACCGAAGCGGAGCTTGTCGAGGGCTTCTTCGGCGGTGAAGCACTCGTGGTCGGTGGAGATGATACAGGTGAGTGGTGAGTAGTGAGTGGTGAGTGGTGAATGGTGAGAGGACAGGCTGTTCCCTCCCGACTCCTGACTGCCGACTCCCGACTTGCTCTCTTGCCAATCCGGTCGTATATACTGCCCTGCTTGTTCACCTCTTAATCCGGGGGCATGACCGTCAATGGGTTTGCCTGATCGGATCGCGGCTTCGATCTTCTTTTTTACTTCCGGATCGCCATGCAATACCCCCGGAAAATTCATCATCTCACTTAGGTATTTGATCTCGGGCCTTTGTAAAAGGGCTTCTACCTGCACCGCATCCAGGGCGGCCCCGGCGGTTTCAAAAACCGTGGCGGGTACACAGCTGGGGGCACCGAAATTGAATTTGAAAGGGACGGTCTTTCCGTTTTTGATCATAAACTCGACCCCTTCCATACCACACACATTGGCAATTTCGTGTGGATCGCTTACCGTGGCCACTGTGCCATGTACCACGGCGAGCCGGGCAAACTCCGCTGGCACCAGCATGGAACTCTCGATATGGACATGGCTGTCGATAAATCCGGGCAGGATATAGGGCAGGGACAGGCCTGCTGATGGGGACAGGGGTGTTATGGCGTGAATTTTGCCCCCTGATACAACCAGTTCTGCGGGAAATTGCGTCTGCTGATGTATATCTATCAGTACACCTGCGACC
>CALRQQ020000285.1:0-5248 GCA_943370345.1 Chitinophaga pinensis | reverse complement strand
GTCCTTCAGGCAGCCCGACCGCTTCCCCGCAAGTGACCAGCGTGGTATGCGGATAATTGTTATATAAACTGCTGGTAAACGGTGTTTTGGCGTGTTGGATAGCATCGGCTGATGCAACTTTTCCCAGTCCCCAACCGTCCATAATGACCAGGATAACTTTTTTGGATGACATTTGACTCAATAATTCAAGGGTTTATCACAATAGGTTTCAGGGAAGATTTCCCGTCCGTACCCTGTAAAACTACATCAATTCAGCTATTATTCACCCTGATTTGGTAAAAGCACCTGATTTGTAGTATTTTAGTAGCCGTGTTAGCCAGGATTTGAAGATGGCATGTTTTTAGATAAATACCCTGTGAAAATCAACATCGGATGAATATGAAACAGATCCTTACAACTTTTCTCCTTTCGGCAGTATTGCTGTTGTCGTCCTTCAGGGCACAACAAGGTATTGACGAGGTCGTGGGTGCCCTGAAATCAGGGAATGCCACCGAATTGGCGAAATACCTGGATGACAATGTGGAATTGACCCTGCCGGAAAAAAGTGACAGTTACAGCAAGGCCCAGGCCCAGATCATCATCAAGGATTTCTTTTCCACCAACGGAGTGAAAGGATTTGAACTAAAACATAAAGGGTCCTCTCCCAGTGGGAATTTTGCGATCGGTACATTGCAGACCAGTTCCGGTAATTTCCGGACCAATATTTTTATGCGGTCGAAAAATGGAAAAGAGGTGGTAAAGGAAATACGGTTTCAGTCGATAGATTAGTGATTGGGAATGAACTAAAATAATAGTCCCTGCTTCAGCAATGGAGCAGGGATTTTTTATTTGCTGCCCGGGTTGAATAGCTAAATTTGCAGTATGAGTTTTGATGAAAAATTACATCACCTGATCGATGAAGCATTAAGGGAAGATGTGGGTGACGGCGATCATTCGGCCCTGTCCTGCATTCCGGTAACGGCTAAGGGCAAAGCAGTGCTGAAGATCAAACAGGATGGCGTACTGGCAGGGGTGGAAGTGGCCCGGAAGATCTTTCTGTACAAGGAGCCCGCTGCTGTATTTACTGCTTTTAAGATGGATGGAGACCCCATGAAAAACGGGGAAATTGCATTTGAAGTGGAAGCGTCTGTTCATACCATCCTGCAATGTGAGCGGTTAGTGCTGAACTGTATGCAGCGGATGAGCGGGATCGCTACCCTGACTAAAGTCTATGCGGATAAACTCAGCCGGTATAAAACAAAGTTGCTGGATACCCGCAAGACCACACCGAATTTCCGCCTGCTGGAAAAAGAAGCGGTGCGGATCGGCGGAGGCGTGAATCACCGGTTTGGGTTATATGATATGATCATGCTGAAGGATAACCATATTGATTATTGCGGCAGTATTGAACAGGCCATTGAACGCGCCGTTGCCTATGTGAAGGATAAAAAGCCCGGTCTGAAGATCGAAGTGGAAACCCGCAGCCTGGATGACGTGAAGCGGGTAGTGGCCATGGCCAACGGCAAGGTATTCCGGATCATGCTTGATAATTTCAAGCCTGAAGCGATCGTTGCCGCTCTGAAGTATACCGGGGCTGATTTTGAAACAGAAGCCAGCGGAGGGATCAACCTGGATAACCTGGAAGACTATGCGAAAACAGGAGTGGATTATATCAGCGTGGGTGCCCTGATCCACCAGGCAAAAAGCCTGGACCTGAGCCTGAAAGCAGTTCCTTTATCCTGATCTTTCAATTAAAACTGACGGACACATGAGTAAAAAAAATAAACCCGATGCCCGGGGATTTGTATACAGTACCGACCCTGATTTTTCCTTTCAACCCGACCACACGGATCAGCCGGCACTGCCACCGGCACAACAAAAACTCCGGATCTGGCTTGAGACCAAACAGCGTGGTGGAAAAGCGGTAACGGTCGTCACGGGTTTCTCCGGCTCCGAAGCAGACTTAGAAGACCTGGGGAAAAAACTGAAATCCTTCTGCGGTACAGGGGGCTCTGTTAAAGATGGAGAAGCCATTGTACAGGGTGATCAGCGGGATAAAGTGCTGCAGTGGTTGCTGAAGAATGGGTATTTGTTGGCGAAGAAAGCCGGAGGGTAGTTAGTAGATAGTAGTCGGTAGTTAGTATTCAACAGCCCCTGCTATGGAGGTTTTGTTGGCGGCTGTTTTTCTAAATTACACTTGCGTATATTTTTAATATTTAAATACCTCTCATGCCAAAAGAAACCATGACCTATAGCAATAAGGACATTACAGTTACCTGGAAGCCGGGAAGTTGTATTCATTCCAAATTATGCTGGCAGGGACTTATTGAAGTGTTTAATCCCAGGGAACGGCCCTGGATCAAAATGGAAGGGGGCACTACGGAACAGATCATTGAACAGATTAAAAAATGCCCCAGCGGGGCACTCAGTTATAAGATGAATGATGTTGCAGAAGAAACAGGTGATCCGGTAAAGTCAGAATTGGTACCTGAAACGTTGAAGATCGAAGTGGCGCCCAATGGCCCCTACCTCGTAAAAACCTCCTGTACGATCATCCACCACGACGGACGTGAAGAGACCCGTGAAGGAACCGTAGCCCTCTGCCGCTGCGGACAATCTGCCAACAAACCTTTCTGCGATGGCCAGCACCGCAAAGTGGGTTTTAAGGATTAGCTTGTTTCCTCATTCGTTTTTAAAAGGAGTAACTCCGTTGATTTAGTTTCAACTTCCTCAGGAGGTGTATTGACTACTATGTACTAACTACTAACTCCCGACTCCCAGTTTACTAAGCCATCAAGTACACCGTATACCAGCAAATCCTCCTAAGATCACCACCTACTGTCCCTGTGCCAGCGAATACGCTTTCTTGTCGCCCCACATGTTCAGCAGTTCGGTAGAACAGATCTTGAAATCGGTCATCAGTCTTTTGTATAATTCGATAATGTCCGTTTGTGTTCTCGGTTCATCCCCGATACTTTCAAAGCGGCAGCGGTACTGATTCACCACATTGGTAAAGATGGAACCCTTGGGCCATACCTGGGTGCCCCGGTTACTGATGGTGACCAGTTTGAACAGGTCGCTTGTGTGTTTCAGGCATTTTTCGGCTACTGCATTGGGTTGTTCCATACTTTCGATGAACATGTCCACGCCCACGATCACTTCCTCCTCCATCTCTTTGGTCATGATCAACGGATTTTTTTCCAGCTTGAATGACGTGGGGGTCATTGGTTTATTGGGCAGCAGGGGTTTGGCGCCATGTACGGGTGTTTTACCGATATTGGCAATGATGGTATCGGCAAATTGGGTGGTGTTGGCTGATGCAGTAGATTTGTCGCCAAAGTCGCCGGTATGGATGCCGCTCTCTAATGTGAATAATAACGCATTTTCGATCTGCGCGGCATTTTCCATATAGCCGAGGTGGCGGAGCATGGTAATACCGCTTAACAGCAGGGCTGTAGGGTTGGCAATATTTTTTCCGGCAATATCTGGGGCCGTACCATGTACGGCTTCAAAAATGCAGATATGGTCACCGATATTAGCTGAAGGGGCAAAGCCCAATCCACCCACCAGTCCTGCACAAAGGTCGGATACGATATCCCCTTGCAAATTGGTCAGTACCACCACATCAAACGAATCGGGACGGGTCACCAGTTTCATACAAAGGTCATCCACGATCACATCATCGGCTTTCAGATCCGGGTATTCTTTGGCAACTTCATGAAACACTTCCAGGAACAGGCCGTCAGTGATCTTCATGATGTTGGCCTTATGGCCACAGGTAATGCGACGGGCCCCTTTTTTCCGGGCCATTTCAAATGCATACTTGATCACCTGCATACTACCGGGGCGGGTGATAAAGCGGCGGCTCAGGGCCACATCATGGGTCAGCATATGTTCAATTCCACCGTAGGTATCTTCAATATTTTCCCGGACAATCGTAATGTCGATCGGAATCCCGGCTTTGGAGAAAACCGTATCCACCCCGTGCAGGGTCTGAAATACACGTTTATTGGCATAGGTATTCCAGGTTTTCCGGGCAGTTACATTCACACTTTTCACCCCTTTTCCCTTGGGAGTCTCCATGGGACCTTTGAACAGGATGCCAATCGATTCAATAGCTGCTTGTGCCTCGGGGGTCATTCCATTGGAATATCCTTTGTCAAACACCCATTTTCCCATGTCTACGTACTCATATTCCAACGGTACTTTGTTGGCATTGAATATCTTAAGTACGGCGTCCATGATCTCTGGTCCGATTCCGTCTCCTTTGGCTACTGCAATTTTCATGATTATATGTTTATTCGGTGGGGCAAAAATAAGGGCTTGTGCCAAAAACAACAGGAAAGAAATCCCTTGGTTCACTGTCTGCTGTAATTTCTTTATTTTTACTACATGACAAGTATGATCTCTGAGGGCGTACAAGTAAGTGTGGAAACATTTTATCAGTCCGACTATAGCAACCCGTTGCAGTCGGAATTTATGTTTGCCTATCGTATCACCCTCGAGAATCATAATACTTTCCCGGTAAAACTCCATCGCCGTCACTGGTTTATTTTCGACAGCAATGGTACCCATCGTGAAGTGGAAGGAGAAGGCGTGGTAGGGGTACAACCGACATTGCAACCCGGCGAGCATTACCAATATGTGAGTGGTTGTAATCTGCGTACTGAAATGGGGAAAATGTATGGTTCCTATCAGATGGAAAATCTCCTCAGCCGTTCCATGTTTGATGTACGGATCCCTTCTTTTGAAATGATCGTACCCTTCAAGGGGAACTGATCTTACTTCGGCTTATACTTTGCCTGTTCATTGATGACTGCCGGAGCTGTCCGCATCATTTCTTCTATACTGAGCCCTTCATTTTTAGCCATAAACTTTTTCACGATCTGCCAGCCGATCCATTGACCGATATTGCCGGGTGAAAACTCCTGAGGCATGCCTTGCGTGAATGGGGCTTCACCGATATAGATCTGGATCGTGGCCGGACTGAGCGACTGGAGGTCTTCGTTCTTAACGATATAGGACCAGATCATGCCTTCATTGGCACTGCACCAGTCCAGTTGTTTTTGTGTATACCCGGTCTTCAATGAATCCGGGGTTTCCGGCAGAAATTTATCAAGTACATACCATTGCTTTCCTTTTTCGATCATTTGTTCGATCAGGGGCTTGCCTGCACTCCGGTCAGGGAAAATTTCTTCGGTCACTGATTTCATGCAATTTGTGACCATGTACTCGGGTGAAAAACGGCGGTTGATATAACTTGGGAACA
>CALRQQ020000284.1:0-5253 GCA_943370345.1 Chitinophaga pinensis | reverse complement strand
TCTCACCCAACACCTGATTCGCTTTCTGATTATCCGGATCGGTTGTGAGTACTTCATTCAGGGCTGCAAGTTTCTCGGTAAAATTATCCGTCAGACCGACGGCAAAATCGATCTTGTCATAGTTGAAATAATCGCTTTTGGGGAATAATTCCTTTCCGATGGCTTTGTACTTTTCAAAACCCGCCATATCATGGTTACCAAAACAATGACTGACCAGAAAGCGATAGACACCTTCAAAGCCATCCCCGCTTACCTTGGCATCAGCCAGTCGCTTGTAATAAGTCATGGCCGCATCCATATCGCTGGATTTCTCAGCCGTGATACCGGCCAGGATCAGCACATTGGTGTCGAGTACGGAATTCAGCAGCTTCCGGCTCATGAGAATATCGGAATAGACAACGGCTTTTTTCAATTTGGCCAGCGCCGGGGCCCATTTATTGGCAGTATATTCATGATAGCCGGATGTATAATAAAAAGAATACAGATTCACATGGCTGTTCTGATATACCAGGTCTGAAGTCAATCCCAGTTCAGGTTCCATGCTTTTGTATTTGGTATAGGCTTCATCTGCCGTAGCGATCATCTGCTCGGCTTCCGGTGTATTCTTCTTGCCTTCAGTCATGGCATAGCCTGCATAGATAGTGGCCTTGAGCAGATATGCTTCCGGTTTGGCTATAAACTTGGCATTGGTCCAGTTCTTTTCCAATTCCGTTTTTGCTTCTTCGTATTTAGAAATGACCAGCAGGTTTTTGATCTTGTCATAATTCTGTGCACTGGCTGCAAAGGCTGTCAGGCTAATCGTTAATAGAAGGATGAACCTTTTCATTTTATTTGATTGAGTTGTTAACTATTTATTCTGTAACACTTTCAGTAGATGGATTTTCGTCCGTACCGGTTGCGTTGCTGTCACCGTTCTCGGTTTTTTCCCCTTCTTCCGGTACCGCTTGGCCGTTATGGGCCTGGTCATCCAGGTTGGTGATCGCAGCGATCTCGTCTCCCTCATCCAGGCGTATCAGCTTGACCCCCTGTGTGGCACGCCCCTGTTCGCTGATCCCGCTGACCGGCATCCGGATCGTTACCCCGCTCTTGCAGGTGATCATGATATCTTCCACATCCGCTACAGCCAGAATGCCCACCAGTGAACCGGTCTTTTCGGTCACATTGATCGTCTTCACCCCTTTACCGCCCCGGTTGGTGAACCGGTATTCATCCACCGCCGTTTTTTTACCATATCCTTTTTCGCTGACCACCAGTACAGTTCTTGATGCGTCAGTCAGCGGGTTTACACAGATCATTCCCACTACTTCGTCCAGCTCATTGTCTACTTCAATACCGGCTACCCCGATTGCACCTCTTCCGGTAGGTCGAACCTTTTCCTCAGAGAAACGAATGGCACGACCGCTTTTCACTGCCATCATGATCTCACAATTGCCATCGGTCAATCGGGCTTCCAGCAGCTCATCCCCTTCGACAATAGTGATCGCATTGACCCCGGTCTGGCGCGGACGGCTGAAATCCAGCAATTCGGTCTTCTTGATGATCCCTTTCTTCGTACAGAGTACGATATTATGTGCTTTTACAAAATCCTCGTCTTTCAGATCTTTCACGTCCAGGATGGCTCTTACCTTATCATCCGGAGGTAATTGTACCAGGTTCTGAATGGCTCTTCCCTTTCCGGTCTTCTCCCCTTCCGGGATCTCATATACGTTCAGCCAGTAACAACGACCTTTCTCCGTAAAGAAAAGCATAGTATGGTGGGTAGATGCCACAAACAGATGTTCGATATAATCTTCATCCCTTGTCTTTCCACCCAATACACCCCGTCCACCTCGACGCTGTGCCCGGTAATCCTCAGCAGGTGTACGTTTGATATATCCCAGATGTGAAATCGTAATTACCACGTCTTCTTCCTTGATAAGATCCTTGATCTTCACCTCATCATCGAGATACGTGATCTCTGTATTACGGCCATCCCCGAATTTATCCTTGATCTCCATCAGTTCGGTCTTGATGAGCTCAAAACGCATGACTTCATTGGAAAGTAATTCTGTCAGGTGGGCGATCAGTTTCATCAGTTCATCATACTCTTCCTTGATCTTATCCCGTTCCATGCCGGTCAGTCGCTGCAATCGCAGCTCAAGGATGGCTTTGGCCTGGATCTCATCTAGTCCCCAGCCGGCATTGATCAGGTTATCTTTGGCAATATCCGGTGTAGGAGAACTCCGGATCAGGGCGATCACTTCATCCAGGTGATCCAATGCGATCAGGTAACCCCGCAGGATATGGGCCCTCTTCTCGGCTTCATTGAGTTCAAATTTTGCCCGGCGTACCACCACTTCATGCCTGAACTCCACGAATTCACTGATCAGTTCCTTCAGGTTGAGGGTCTTTGGACGACCCTTTACGATCGCCACATTATTGATACCATAAGAAGTCTGCAGATCGGTATGCTTGTACAGCTGGTTGATGATCACATTGGCAATGGCATCCCTTTTCAGATCCAATACCACACGGGTACCTTCCTTTTCATTGGATTCATTATTTACGTGCGCAATGCCGTCGATCACTTTTTCATTGACCAGTTCACCGATGCGATTGGTCAGTGCATCCCGGTTCACCTGGTAAGGCACTTCAGAGATGACCACCTGCTCTCTTCCGCTGGGTTTGGTATCCACTGTTACCTTACCGCGCAGTACCACCCGGCCCCGGCCGTAATGCATGGCTGACTTCACCCCTTCCATTCCATAAATGATACCACCGGTCGGGAAATCAGGGGCTTTTACATGCTGCATCAGCTCATCGATCGTGATCTCCCGGTTATCAATAAACGCCACACAGCCGTCTATCACTTCAGAAAGATTATGCGGCATCATATTGGTTGCCATACCAACGGCAATACCACTGGAACCGTTCACCAGCAACTGGGGAATCCGGGTTGGCAGGACGGTGGGCTCCCTTTCAGAGTCATCAAAGTTCAGCTGGAAATCCACCGTGTCTTTCTCAATATCATCCAGCATATGTTCAGCCAGTCTTTCAAGACGGGCCTCTGTATATCGCATCGCCGCAGGTCCGTCGCCATCCTGATTGCCGAAGTTTCCCTGACCATCGATCATGGTATAACGCATGCTCCATTCCTGGGCCATACGCACCATGGCATCGTAGACTGAACTATCTCCGTGCGGATGGTACTTACCTAGCACTTCCCCCACGATACGGGCTGATTTTTTATACGGCTTGTTATAATGAATGCCCAGTTCATTCATGGCGAACAATACACGGCGGTGTACAGGCTTCAATCCATCGCGTACATCCGGCAGGGCACGGCCTACGATCACCGACATTGAATAGTCGATGTACGCGGTCTTCATCTGCTCCTCAATATTCACAGGAATGATCCGGTTGTGGTCGTTCGTTTCCTGTGGCGTTAAATTCTCTTCCATTTCGTTGTGTTTCCGTCGGCTGTTGAGTAGTTTTTTTTCGTTGTCGGCCCCGGTGAAAAACCCATTTTCCGGGGGTTTGCAAATCTACTTTTTTACAAGCGCATAACCTGATGCAAGGGGGTGTTTTTTGCCCTATTTTATCCACCAATGTTAATAGGGTCAACACGGCGGAAAATCCCTGTTTTTCATTGTGAAAGAACCCTCTATTACCGGTTTGTCCTGCCAGGGTTATGCACAAAAAAAAGCCCCGTTCAGGGGGCTTTTAAAAAAGGCTTGTCAGTACTTATTTTTTACCCGGTGTGAGTGGTATATAAATGCTCAGCTGTATCACGCCGTTCTTGAAATCCGGGTCGATCCCGTTCGAGGGTGTGAAATCACCCACTTTGCTCAATCCGGCTGTATAACGGGCCCCTAATCCATATCCTGCCCTGGCACGATAGCCCAGACCGGCGGCGGCAGACAGGTCAAGACCCCTGGCAAAATCATTCAGGGTCGTACTGCCATAATCGTCAGTGGCTTTAAACCCTACCTGCGGACCTGCCTCGAAATAAAAACCGCTGCTGGTACGGTATTGCAACATTACCGGCAGGGTAACATAGGTCACTTTCCAGGTGGTGGTGCCCCCGGATATACTGTCCAGTTTTGCTCCCTGACTTGAAATCATCAGCTCCGGTTGCAGCCCAAATGCGCCTAACCTGAGCCGGAGAAAAAGGCCCCCATGGAATCCCACATAGGCTGTTTTTTTAACGGCGGCAAAATCGCCACCAGTGAAATTGCTGATATTGGCGCCGGCTTTCAAACCAAACTGGAAATGCTGGGCAGAAGCTCCCTGGAAAATAAAAGCAAGAAGAAGGAGTAGAAGCGACTTTTTCATAGTGATGTTTTTAAAGGTTGGGAATTGATTATTGTTCCGTAAAGATAAATCCGAATTTTACAAAATCAACAAGGATATTTGTTGATGGGCTGCCGGTCGATACCGGGCACAGGTCCGTTTGTTTCCGCAAAAAACAGTTATTTCATGAAAACGATTCTGCTTTTTGGAGCCGGTAAATCCGCTACCGTACTGATCGATTATCTGCTGGACCAGGCCCCTGTGGAAAACTGGCTGATACTGGTGGTGGATGCAAACCTGTAATTAGCTAAATCGAAAACGGCCGGATCTGTTTATGCGTCTCCCCTCTCTTTTGATATAAACGATGACACCGAAAGAGGCCGTTATATCCGTATGGCCGATATCGTGATCTCCCTCCTGCCGCCTCAGTTGCATATTGAAGTGGCAAAAGATTGTGTGCGACTAGGTAAAAACCTGCTGACCGCCTCTTATGTTGATCCCGCAATAAGGGAACTCAGTGCAGCTATAAAAGAGAAAAACCTGTTATTCCTATATGAAATGGGTCTTGATCCGGGAATTGACCATATGAGTGCCATGCAACTGATCGATCAGATTCATGCCAAAGGAGGCCGGATCCAGTCCTTTAGATCACATTGCGGTGGGTTGGTGGCCCCTGAATCGGATGATAACCCCTGGCACTATAAGATCAGCTGGAACCCCCGCAATATCGTTCTGGCCGGCAAAGCCGGTGCTCATTACCGTGAAAATGGTGAAGAAAAAAAAGTGCCTTATCAGGAACTCTTCGCTATCCCGCATCGGGTACAGATACCTGGACTCGAATCATTGGGCTGGTATCCCAACCGGGATTCACTCAGCTATACCACACTCTACGGTCTGGAGGATACCCGTACATTCATACGCACCACGCTCCGTCATCCCGATTTTATGTACGGATGGAACAATATCATTGAATTGAAATTA
>CALRQQ020000283.1:0-5253 GCA_943370345.1 Chitinophaga pinensis | reverse complement strand
TTTGTTTACAGGGAACATCTGGTCATTCCGGACGGGGGTCAGCCCATCTGTGGACCACGATCGCTGTCCTGTTGCTGTTTCCGGTATAATGCAGCATAATAGCCATTCTTTTCGATCAGTGATTCATGAGTACCTGTTTCTGTCACTCTACCGTCTTCCAGGACCACCACTTTGTCAAAATTGAACAGTGAAAAGATCCGGTGGGTAATAATAATGGCCGTTTTGTCCAGGAGGTATTCGTTCAACCCACTGATAATCGTCTTTTCGGTACTGGCATCCACTGCACTCAGGCAATCATCGAAAATTACAATTTCCGGGTCCTTGATCAATGCTCTGGCAATGGATATCCGCTGTTTTTGTCCGCCACTCAGTGTAACTCCCCGCTCTCCGATCATGGTGTTATACTGCTCACTGAACCCTTTGATTTCCATGTCCACACTGGCACGTCGGGCCGCATCTTCCACCTGGGTCCTGCTGAAATCTGTAAGTCCGAATCCGATATTATTCTCTACCGTTTCGCTGAACAGGAATACATCCTGAGGTACATAACTGATCTGTTCCCTGAGCGACTGCAGTTCCATGTCCCGGATCGGCGTTTCATCGAGCCGTATCTCGCCACTGGTCACATCATACATCCGCAACAACAACTGGGCAAGGGTGGTCTTACCACTTCCGGTCCGTCCAACGATCGCGATCTTTTCCCCTGGTTTGATGTCCAGATTAAAATCACGGATTGCCTGAATGCCGGTATTGGGATAGGTGAAATTCACTTGTTCAAAACGGATCCGTCCTTTCAAAACGGGGCTGGCCGCTGGTACGGCATTCCGGATAGCAGGTTCAGTTTCGAGGAATTCATTGATCCTTTTCTGGGAAGCCGCAGCGCGTTGGATCATACTGGCCGTAAGTCCGATGGCACTGACCGGGAAAGTCAGCATGTTTATGTACATCACAAATTCAACGATCGTATTCACCCCGATACCATGGCCCCCTTTAATATAATAGAGTCCGCCGATCATGATCGTCAGCAGGGTACTCAAACCGATCAGAAGGGTAATCGAGGGAAAATAAATGGCTTCTACTTTCACCAGCCCAAGCACATTGTTCTTAAATTCCTCCGCATTCCTGGTAAAAAAACCCATCATGGCCTTTTCCTGGACAAACGATTTGATCACCCGGATACCGGAATAGGTTTCCTGGGCATTCGTTGTCAATTGGGAAAGGGACTCCTGGATCTTCTCACTCCTGCGGTGGATGGTGGTATTGACAAAATAGATGGTGATGGCCAATACCGGCAATGGGGCGAGCACATAAAGTGTCAGCTCCGGATCCCTTTTCAGCATAAAAAATACACTCAGTGAGATCACGGAGACCAGATTGGCCAGATACATAATTGCAGGTCCGGTAAACATACGCACCCTGCTTACATCTTCGGCGATCCGGTTCATCAGGTCGCCGGTACTCTGTGATTTGTAAAAAGCCATATCCAGTTGCTGGTAATGACTGAATATTTCGTTCTTCTGTTCGTATTCAATATAACGGCTCATGACTATGATGGTTTGCCGCATCAGGAACAGGAAAAAGCCCCTCAACAGGGCAAGTAAGAGTATCGTAATACCGCAGATCGCCACGATCTTTCCGATCGAATATCCCGAGCCATCCACAGAAGTGATGAATTTATCCACGAGAAAATCATAATCAGGCGCTTTCTCCGGGGCCTTATAGCCGGGGAGGTTCAACGATCGTTGTACAAAATCGATCACAAAACCGGTAACCTGAGGGGATAATACGTTGAAATAGTTGGACAGGAAGACAAAAAGAATCCCTCCGCCGAGACGGACCCGGTATTTCCAGAAATACTTATTAAGGGCGCTGAGGTGCTTCAATTATAATTATTTGAAACAAAATTACTTGAATAGCGAATAATTTTTGGAAGATAAAGTGCAAGCCTTTTATTTTGCACCCGGAGAGATGGCAGAGCGGTCTAATGCGGCGGTCTTGAAAACCGTTGACTGTAACAGGTCCGGGGGTTCGAATCCCTCTCTCTCCGCCTCAACCCTTCGTAGCTTTTGCAACGAAGGGCTTTTTTTTGCACCTGTTTTGGCATCAACCGGGTGTAAAAAATGCAAAAAAAGCCGGATCCTCTGGATCCGGCCCGACTATCTTGAAAAAAGGGTTCAGAAACTAAGTACCCCTTCCCGGTAACCTGTGGTCTTTTCAGTTACTTTAATACTTACTTTTTTACGGGCCAGCAGTGCCTGTTCGAGTTTTTCTTTTATGTCCGCATATACCGCAGCAGGATAATAAATACTCACCATGCCGGCATCCCTGGCTACAGATAATGGGACATTTTCACCTTCTGAATAGAAAATCAGCTGGTAATTGCCTGCTTTGGGATCGGTCATTACCAGGGCCATAGTGATACGTAGTGCATGTTTATAACTGTTGGCACTGCCATCTGCCGTATTGGAAACGGCAAAGGAAACGGAGCCGATGCTTCTTACATCGAAATTCTCTGTTTTATCGGCTGCCGGGGCTTCTGTTTTGAATACACGTTTACCCTGGGCCGCTTTTCCCTGAATCACATTGGGATCCTGCTCGAATTGCTGTGCCTGTGACCGGTTTACCATAATGCCGGTGATCAGCAGCAACAGTATTGCCTGTTTTTTCATACTTGTTTGATTATTCGTTTAGCGGTCAAAGATAACCAATGCCGGTTAATTTGACATGTGATGCGATAAAAGCCTATGCACTATTCAATATTCACTACCAGCCGGCCTTCCATCACTATCCGGTGCGGTGCCGGACCCGGCACCTGCTTGTTGATCAGTTGTAAGAGGATCGCGGTCGCTTTCTCTGCCTGCTGATAGGGAAATTGCTCCACTGAAGCGACAGGCGGGTGATCCAGGTAACTGGTCACCGGCAGGTTTGCAAAACTGACAAAAGCTATATCCTTGTTTATTTTCAATCCGAGGCTTTTGGCATATTTGATAGCATCGAGTGCCACATAATCATTGAAGGCAATGACCGCAGTGGGACGATCACGCAAGGCCATGAGTTTGTGGATTGCATCGGCTGTTTTGGCCGGACTGAGATCCGTGGAAACCACATAGGCGGTCTCAGGTTTGATCCCATGCTTTTTGAGGGCCTGCTGATACCCCTGCAAGCGTTCACGGGTGGGAAGTAACGTATCTGGGCCTTTGATAAATCCGATTTTCCGGTGCCCTTGTGAAACCAGCCAATCCACCAATTCAACAGAGCTATGCTGCAGGTTACAGGAAACTGTATAAGCCTCCGGCAGATCCGGTACCCGGTCAAAATAAACAACCGGTATATTATACTTTTCCAACTGAGTGAAATGCTCAAAATTTTTTGTGGTTTTGGCCAGCGAAACTACCAGGCCGTCCACCCGGTGCCGCCGCATCGTATCCACGATCAGGGCTTCCCGGTCAGTCATGTCCCTGGACTGTCCGATAAGTACTGTATAATTATTCAGGCTGGCAATATCCTCGATCCCATTGATGGCCAGGGAAAAAAACTCTTCCTGCAGATTCGGGAGAATGACCCCCAGGGTCATTGTTTTCCCCTGCTTAAATGAAATAGCGGCCTGATTAGGCTCATAATTGAGCTCGGCGGCCAATTGCTGTACCTGCATCTTGGTGCGCAACCCGATACTGGAATGGTTATGGAGCGCCCTGGAAACGGTGGAAACCGAAACATTCAGGCGTTTAGCGATCTCTTTTATGGTAGTGGGTTTCTGCTCCATCCCGGCTGATATATTTACGACCACAATGTTACAACTAATTAAGTGAGAACAATTACTTAGCCGGTTTTACCCTCGGGTATTTTTACATCCGGCCATGCAAAAATGATTTTGTAAGAACCGTTTTCTTTTGTAACTTTTGCATCAGAAAATACGCCATATGAATAATGTAGTCACAGTACTCAACCGTAAAAATTTTAAACCTGTAACCGTTACTCCGGACACTTCTGTCATCGAAGCGTTGGGGATTATGGCGATTAAAAACATTGGCTCCCTCGTGGTCATGGATGGCGACCAATACAAGGGCATTGTAACAGAAAGGGATTATTCCCGCAAAGTGGTCCTGAAAGGAAAACAATCCAACGAAACCAGGGTGGAAGAGATCATGTC
The DNA here is from genome assembly GCA_943370345.1 of Chitinophaga pinensis. Taxonomy (GTDB): domain Bacteria; phylum Bacteroidota; class Bacteroidia; order Chitinophagales; family Chitinophagaceae; genus JJ008. The sequence continues at coordinate 1,103 of CALRQQ020000283.1, read as the reverse complement.
CACCGATCTCCCCCATATCAAGCCTACAGATTCCATTGAGTATTGCATGGAACTGATGTCCGGAAAGAATATCCGGTATATGCCGGTATTTGACAACGGCAAACTGACCGGTATCATTTCCATGAGTGACGTGGTAAAAGAAACCATACTGGCCCAGAAAGAAACCATCAACCAGTTACATAGTTACATCAACAGCTGACTTACCTGCTCATTAAATAGTAACGAAGCCCCGTAAGGCTTCGTTTTTTTTATTTCTTTTCTGCAGGTGTATCAGTCATCTTTTCCTTCACCACTACCAGTCCGCTGAGATCGACCTGCATAGGCAGCATCCCGATCTTCACCACCGCTTTCTTCCCGCGCAGTTCGATCACCTCTCCCACCTGGTGGTTCTTTTTCATTTTCACTTTATCGCCGATCCTGATCTCCCCGCCTACTTCTCTGAATTTCTCTTCGATCTTTTTCTGCATTTTTCCCACTACTTTCTTTTCATCTTTCCTGAACAAAAGTGCCTCTATCTGTTTGACCACTTTTTGCTTATTATCTTCCCGCCGCCATTCGATCATGATCTGCTTCAGCTTGCGTTCCATATCCTTCATATAAGCGATCTTTTGTTCAGCCACCCGGTTCTGCTCTTTCAGCAATTCCACCTGTTGCCGGTGTTTCTCCTTTTCCAGCACCTGCTGCATTTCTTTCCGGATCTGTTCATTCTCTTTCAACGTATGTGTAAGTTGTCTTTCTTTTTTCTGCAACTGCTGCAGGTCCTGCTCGGTCCGGTTGAGCAATTTATCCAGGCGGTACTGATCCTCATCCACCAACTGACGGGCCCGGTTGATCAGGTGCTTGTCCATCCCGATCCGTTCTGCAATTGAAAAAGTATACGAACTTCCGGGTTTACCCAGTACCAGTTTATAAAGTGGCTGCAGGTTTTTTTCATCAAAACTCATCGCACCGTTCATGATTCCGGGTGTTTTCCCGGCCATAACTTTCAGATTCAGGTAGTGGGTCGTTACCACACCGATCGCATGCTTCTTCACCAGTTCCTGCAGGATCACTTCCGCGAAAGCGCCTCCCAGATTAGGGTCGGTCCCGCTTCCCAGCTCATC
>CALRQQ020000282.1:0-5266 GCA_943370345.1 Chitinophaga pinensis | reverse complement strand
ACACCAGTTCGAGTCTGACCTCCGGTTCCTGATGCCGCTCGTTCAGCTGACCAACGAAGGGGTTGGCTCCTTCTCCGGCCCGGAAAGTGCCGGTCCCTTCGGTATTGAAACTGCATTCGCTGTAGTTGCCGATATGTCCGCCACCGGCTTCGAAGAGGGCGGTCCGTACTTTTTCTGCATGATCAACCGGAACAAACGTAAACAACTTCTTCAGTGTCTGGTCTTTCTCCGCCAGGATGGTCTGCCGGAGCAATCCGAGCTGATCGGCGATCCGTCCGTTCACGCCGCTATGCACGTTGTCGAGGTTGGTATGAATGGCGTATATCGCGATATCCTCCTTGATTGCCCGGATGATAGTCTGTTCGACATAGTTCTTTCCGTTGATCTTTTTCAATCCCCCGAAAATGATGGGGTGATGGGCCACTACCAGGTTACAGCCTTTGGCTTTGGCTTCCCGGATCACGGCTTCGGTGGCATCCAGTGAACAGAGGATCCCGGTGCAATCCCAGTCCGGGCTGCCGGTGATCAGTCCGGCATTATCATATGATTCCTGAAGTGAGGGGGGAGCCCAGGCTTCCAGGAAGGAAATAACAGTAGCTATTTTCATACCGGAAAGTTACCACAAAGCACCAAAAAGCAGCCATTCAAAAAGGCGGTGCCGGAAATTGAAAAACTTTAGTACCTTTTACATCCCTTCTGCCCTTTGAATAAATCATGCATCGCTATTTTTAATTTTTTAAAAAGATGTTGCCATGCTCAGAAGAACCACCGGCCGCTTACTATTACTGCTGTTAGTGATCACCGGTTCTGCCGGAACCATTGTCAATAACTCCATTTCAAAAAACGACCGAAAGTATGCGCTCACCCAGATGAAAGAGTCGCACAAGGATGTTATTAAAGCCACAAAAGGTCTTTCGGAAGCACAACTGAATTTTAAGGCCGCCCCTGACCGCTGGTCTGTAAAGGAGTGCGTATTTCATATTGCCGCCTCAGAAAAAATGCTCTGGGGTATGTTTGAAAACGCCATGAAAGCGGCCCCGAATCCGGAGAAAAGAACCGAGATCAAGGTAAAGGATGAAGAGCTGGTGACGATGGTGAAAGACCGTTCCAAAAAGAACCAGGCCCCTGAACCCATTCAACCCCAAAACACCGGCTATAAAAATACAGAGGAGGCGCTGGCTGATTTTAAAGCGACCCGTATGGCCCATATCCGGTATATGCGCACGTCCACAGAAGATATGCGCAACCGCGTAGTACAACTGGGAGCCAGCTGGATGGACTGCTACCAGCTTTATCTCCTGATCGCCGCGCACAGTCAGCGGCATACATTGCAGCTGAATGAGGTGAAGGCGGCAGCGGGATTCCCGGGAAAGTGAGTAATCATTCTACTGACTAGTCTCTCCCCCCGATCACCTGCTCCACCGAAATCATCTTTCCGGAGGTTGTCATTCCCTCCACCACTACTCTGAAACGTTTGGTGCGGTCGCTGTTGTAAAAACTGATCGGGATCACCGGATTGATATTGTTGACGAAGATATTCGGTCGCCAGTCGATGGTGATGCGGGTATCTGGTTTCTTCAGTAAAGCCGGATCGGTTTTATAATTGGGGGCAAAGAAATCCTTGACCAGGGTAAACCCATTATAGCGGATGATATCGCCGCGGGAGGAATTGACGATGTCAGTTCCTTTACGGGTATATATGGCCATGGCACCGCCGGCACCGGCACCGGTAGCCGCTACAAACTGACTGTATACTTTTACCAACGCAATCTCGGTCGGCGGTAAGGTGGCGATCACAGTGGCATCCGTTTCAATTTCATTAAGGTAAAGGGTCATCGGTATAGGCCCCAGTGAACTCAGGGAAGGTCCCTGCCGATAATAGACTTTGGTCTCCATACCATCACTGGTCACATCCAGTCCGGGTACTCTCGACATCAGGTAATCAAATATATTCAGTTCTGTAGTGAACTGCTCTGTGTTGACCAGGTCAACGGTCCGCTGTGCCATGCCGCTGAAAGGACCACGGGTATACCGGTCATCCAGTTCTTCCGTCGGACTTTTTTTACGGACTTTGATCGTTATGCCTTCCAGCATCAGTCCGTTTGCTTTTTGTATCGCATCAAAATCGGCGGCCAGTTTTTGCTGCTTCTCCCTCATCGTTAAGGAAACAAAATCTGCCGGACCAGGTATGGCCACGGGATAGGAACGACCCAGCGAATCACTGGTCAATTTCACATCAATATACTGACTCTTACGTCCTTTGATATCGAGGATGAAGATCCGGGCATTGCCGAAGAAAAGCAATGAGTCCAGTTTGAAATTTCCCTGCTTATCGGTCATGATGAATTGTGCATTCCGTTTCATTCCTTCTGCCGTGATCAGGGCCAGCAGGTTCTTTTCCCCGAAGGCCCGTGAGGTACCATCCAGGGTGATTTTCCCGGTAATAGTGATATAGGACGGGTCGGTAAAAGGCAAGGGTTGTTTTACTTTCTGTGCCAGCTCCTGCCAGCGGAAACGGCGCCAGCCATGGGTCATCATCAGCAGGTCAGTGGCCATTTTCACCGAATCGTTATCCGACGCAAAATACCAGGCCGGGTGATGGATATACCCTTTGAGATCGGATGTAAGTAAAAGTCCTGAATACATGTTTTCTTCACGGGAAGGCGTAAGCGCATAATCTGCATCCGTGACCGAAACGGATAAACTGCCCTGCACCGTATCTTTCAGCAGGATCTTAAAATGATTCCGTCCTTTCTCCGCCACACTGAATGTATCGGTCCGGATGGCAGCCTGCCGGATATATTCTTTATTGTTGACAAAAATGAGGCGTTCGGCCAGGGGAATGCCTTCCTTTGAGAACACAGTCACCTGCAGGATGCCGGAGTTCAGTTTCTCCGTATTTAAAACTCCTTGCCACTCATCCTTTGCCCCGTTGAGTTCCTGCCGGAACACCACATGGTGCTGCATCTGACCGATCATATAAGCTGCCCGTAATGCAGGATCAGTCACGCGTTGGCGGATCTCAAAGAAACTTCCCTGCGGGTGTGGGATCAGGGATAATAACAGGCCCTGCTCCTGGCTTTCGGGCAATGAAGTTGTTGTATCCCGGACCGGTGAATCAATTTTTGCCGTATACGTTTCTCCTTTCTCCGGGGTCAGTTCGATCATTCCCATCCCATCATGATATGCACTGAAGGAGGTAACGGCAACCCCTTTACTATTAAGAATGGAACCACTTACCTGCACCGGAATTCCGTTATCATCGGTGGCTTTAAAAGCAATGGTATTCATCCATCCGTTGACCAGGTTCCCTCCTTCCGGAAAAAAACCGAGCTGTATATGCGAGGTGACCACCGCCTCATTCCGCAATGGCTTCCTGCCATAGATGTGCAGCCGTTTGCGGAAAATAAAGTCGGCCCCGTTGTTCAGCATTCCGGGGGTATAGGCTCTTAACTGGTAGAGTCCGGTGATCAGGGAGTCGGGCAGGTCGACCTGTCCGTAGGCGCCACCCAGTAATACCGGAAAAACATGCCGGACAATGATAGCGCCTTGCTCATTCAATAACTCCACATACAGCACTGAACTCAGGGTATCGGGTTGATAATCGGAATAGAGGTAGGCTTTGAACCAGGCAGTTTCACCGGCCACATAATTATCGCGGTCACAATGCAGCCATGCTTTTTCAACAGGCGCTTTCTGATACCATTGTTGCAGGAGTTGTTCGGGTTCTTGACTGAATCCGGACTGGCAGAGACCGGTAAAAACAAGGAAAGACAGCAGTTTTGTTTTCACTGATAAAGGTATAAGTACAGGTGAAATTACCGATTTAATCAGGAACCGGAAGGTAACAGACGTTAAGACAGGTTTAAAACCGGTACAAAGGGAAAAGATACCTGTTGCACAAGCCCTTTTTTACCCCTATTTTGTGGAGATAAACCGGAAATATGAAAAAATGGATCATGGCCTTCAGCCTGTTGCTGATGTTGACAGGTTGTAAAAAAGCAATTGAAAATGTCCAGGAGGATCTGGTCATCAGGGCTATGACAGACGGAGAATGGGTGATCAACGGATTTACCCTGAACGGCACTACCATCACTGCTGATTTTTCGGCTTACAAATTCAAGTATTACAGCAACCGTACCGTGGATGCCATCAAAAACGGGGCGGTGGAAAAAACCGGTACCTGGGACGGGAATGCAACCACCATGGTCATTAGCGCTAATTTCCCGTCAGCTGCATATCCTCTTATACATATCAACGGAAATTGGCTGGTTACCCGGAATGGCTGGACCTATGTAGAAGCCACCCAAACCGTTGGAACTGATGTCAAGACGCTGCGTCTGGATAAACTATAATCATGGCATACAATCCCGCCCTTTTAAACTAATTTTCCCGGATGTTGTCTTATGCTGCAGGATACGGGTCGCTTTCCTGCAATCAATTAGAAAAAAGCCCTGTAAAAACCAATCCGGGAATAGTTTTTGCAAGTAATTAATCTCCAAATTCTTAAACCAGCAACCTGTTGAAGCGAATTTTAAACCATATCCCTGCCGGCCGATTTCTACTGCTTTGTCTTTTTTTATATAGCGGAGTGGTTTTTGCACAACCGGTAGCCAATTTCACAGGTGCTCCGCTGGCTGGCTGTTCTCCCCTCATTGTGAATTTTCAGGACCTGTCAACAGGTAGTCCTACCAGCTGGAACTGGAATTTCGGGAATGGGAATACCTCCACATTGCAGCATCCGATCGCCTCTTATTTTACACCGGGCACCTATACGATCACCCTCACAGTTACCAATGCCGGTGGTTCCAATACACTGGTACGGACTAATTATGTCACGGTTTATGAACCCCCGACTGTCGATTTTTCAGCCAGTATTACAGCAGGCTGTTTTCCGTTGCGGGTACAACTGACCGACCTGTCCACCGCCGGTGCCGGAAACAGCAATGTCAGCTGGGATTGGGATTTTGGGAATGGACAGACTTCCAACCAGCAGAATCCCGTTGTCACTTATACTTCTGCGGGAATCTTCAATGTAACGCTCAGAGTTACGAATGACAAAGGATGTGTACGTACCCTCAGCAGGCCTGCTTATATCAATGTTACACCAGGGGTGAAGTCGTTATTCACGCATACAAACCCCACTGTGTGCAGTGCCCCGGCTACTATTAACTTCACCAATAGTTCCACCGGGCCGCCCGTTTTAAGTTATTTATGGGATTTCGGAGATGGGAATACGTCAACAGCACTGAACCCTTCACACACC
>CALRQQ020000281.1:0-5269 GCA_943370345.1 Chitinophaga pinensis | reverse complement strand
TGATAACGGGGATGACCCATGCCCAGCTCCAGAACAATGCCAGCTCCAACCACGCCAACAAGTTTGAACAACTGGGCACCATACTGCCTACCCCCAATGAGCAACGTACAGCCAGTGGTGCCCCCGGCACAAAATACTGGCAACAACGGGTGGACTATGATATCAAATGTGAACTCGATGAGCCCAATAACAAACTCAGCGGTTCAGAGACCATCACGTATTTCAACAACTCCCCTGATGTACTGACCTATTTCTGGATGCAGCTGGATGAGAATCAGCATAGCACGGTCAATAATGCCGGCTACCAGACCGGTAACCGCATGCCCCAGCAAACGACTGACAACATGCTGGATGCACTGGCCGAAAAAAAATCGGATAACGGCTATGGTGTGAACATCACCAAACTCACCGATGCACTCGGCAAACCGCTCAGCTACACCATCAATAAAACAATGATGAAAGTGATGCTGCCCGCTCCCCTGAAGCCGGGACAGAAGTTTGTATTCAAATGCGACTGGAATTATAAGATCGCCAATCGTGGTGACTTTATGCGCTTTGGTGGTGCCCGTGGCGGCTATGAGCATTTTGCGGAAGATGATAACAACAACTATACCATGACCCAATGGTATCCCCGTCTCTGCCGCTATAGTGATGATCAGGGCTGGCAGAATCACCAGTTCACCGGCACCGGCGAGTTCACGCTTTGCTTTGGTAATTTCAACGTGCAGATGACCGTTCCCGCCGACCATATTGTGGGAGGCACCGGCGAATGCCAGAATTATGCGCAGACCCTAAACCCTGTTCAACTGGCCCGCTGGAAAAAAGCACAAACTGCCAAAGAGCCGCTGCAGATCGTAACCCTGGAAGAAGCTCTGCAAGCCTCCAAAACAAAAAGCAAAGCGAAAAAGACCTGGGTCTATAAAGCAGAAAATGTGCGTGACTTTGCCTGGACCTCCTCCCGTCGTTTTGTATGGGATGCGATGTCTTCTCTGATCGAAGGAAAGAAAGTGATGTCGATGAGCTACTATGCAAAAGAAGCGTACCCGATCTATAGTAAATTCTCCACTAAGGCAGTGGCACATACATTAAAGACCTATTCTCATTTCACATTCCCTTATCCTTACCCGGTAGCGATCAGCGTGGAAGGCAACCAGGGTATGGAATACCCGATGATCTCTTTCAATCCGGGTCGTGCAGAGAAGGACGGCAGTTACAGTGAGGGTTCCAAAAATGCAGCGATCCTCGTGATCATCCATGAAGTGGGTCATACATTCTACCCGATGATCGTGAACAGTGATGAACGCCAGTGGACCTGGATGGATGAAGGACTGAACTCCTACCTGCAATACCTGACCCAGGAATTATGGGATAATAAATTTCCCTCCGATGGTGGTCCGGCCTTCACCATCACCGATTATATGAAGCTGCCGAAGGATCAGCTGGAGCCGATCATGACCAACAGTGAGAACATCAATAATTTTGGCGCCAATGCCTATGATAAAGTGGCAACCGGACTGAACATCCTCCGGGAAACGATCGTTGGACGAGAATTGTTCGACAATGCCTTCCGTGAATACTCCCGTCGCTGGGCCTTTAAATCACCCACACCGGCCGATCTGTTCCGTACATTGGAAGATGCTACCGGTGAAGACCTCGACTGGTTCTGGCGCGGCTGGTTCTACAGCACTGATGCCTGTGATATCTCGATCGATTCGGTTAAACATGCTGTACCGGATGTCAACGCCGTTCCATTCCTGACCAAAGACTCCGTAGTATATCGCCCCCTGGCAAAACCTTTCGTCAATGATTTTGAAGACCTGTCCAAGATCCGCAACCGCCAGGATTCTTCAATCCGATTCCAGACGGATGCGGATACCACCCTGCGTGATTTTTACTGGAACTATGCCCGGGGAAATGCCAGATATGATACGACGAAATACCCCGTGACCATGCGTCCGCAAACGGAAAGCCTGGATGAAGCCGGCAAACAGAAATATGCCGGTAAACATTTATACGAAGTGTCGTTCAGTAATAAAGGCGGACTGACCATGCCGATCATTATTGAGTGGACCTATAAAGATGGTACCAAAGAGATCGAGCGCATTCCTGCCCAGATCTGGCGTAAAAATGAAAAGAATGTGATCAAGACCTTCTTAAAGGATAAAGAAGTGGCCTCTATCAAACTGGATCCATACAAGGAAACGGCGGATATCGATGAAAGCAATAACAGCTTTGGTGACTTCAAGGAGCCTTCCAAGTTCAAACTATTCAAGCAAAAACAGAACGTAACCCCGGCCCCCGGCATCAACCCGATGCAGAAAGCCATGGAGAAAAAAGGATTCTGATCCATACTGTAATTCAAAAGAAAAAGCCGCTTGTCAAAAAGCGGCTTTTTCTTTTTATGGAGTGAACCGGTATAGCGGCTAAATCCTTAGTTTTGAAGGACACTGCAACAAGAATCCATTATTAAAAATCAACATATCAAATGAGACAGTTTTTTTCCTTTTTACTGATCTTGCTGGCCTTCAGTAGCACTGTATTGGCCCAGAACACGTACAATAACCCCAACAGTAATCACGGTAACAAATTTGAACAGATGGGCGGGATACTCCCCACGCCGAATGAGTACCGTACTGCCAGCGGAGCACCGGGACCCAGGTACTGGCAGCAACGGGTGGATTATGATATCAAATGTGAACTGGATGAAAAGAACCTGAAGCTGAACGGCAGCGAAGCGGTAACGTATTTTAATAACTCACCCAATGAACTGGTTTATCTCTGGCTGCAGCTGGATGAAAACCAGCACAGCAGTGTGAACAATGCCAATTACCAGACCAGCAATCCGATGAGCAATCAGCTGAGTCCGCAGGCCATTGACCGCAACGATGAAGCCAAAACCGATAATGGCTACGGGTTTAATATCACCAAACTGACAGATGCCACCGGGAAAGCCCTGAAATATACGGTAAACAAAACCATGATGCGGGTAGAACTGCCAGCCCCTCTGAAACCCGGTCAGCGTTTTGTGTTCAACCTGGATTGGAATTACAAGATCGCCGACCGCATGAACAAAGGAGGTCGAGGTGGCTACGAATTCTTCCCGGAAGACGGCAACCATGTATTCACGATGTCCCAATGGTATCCCCGCCTTTGCGTATACAGTGATTTCCAGGGCTGGCAGAACCACCAGTTCACCGGCCGTGGAGAATTCGCCCTTACGTTCGGCAATTTCAAAGTGGCCATGACCGTACCGGCAGATCATGTGATCATGTCCACCGGTGAAGGACAGAATTATGCATCGGTGCTGACACCGGCACAAATGGCCCGGTGGAATAAAGCCAGGAATTCCACTGAACCCGTAGAAGTAGTGACCCTGGCAGAAGCACAGGCGGCCGAGAAACAAAAAAGTGAAAAGAAAAAGACCTGGATCTTCAAAGCTGATAATGTCCGTGATTTTGCCTGGGGCTCTTCCCGCAAATTCATCTGGGATGCCCTGGCCACAAAGATCGAAGGCAAGAAGATCATGTGCATGAGCGGCTATCCGAAAGAGGCCTATGGCCTGTACCGCCCGTTCTCTTCAAAGGCCGTGGAACATACGATCAAGACCTATTCCAAATTCACCATCCCCTACCCTTACCCGGTGGCACAAAGTATTGAAGCCTCTAACGGGATGGAATACCCGATGATCTGTTTCAATTTCGGACGTACCGAAAAAGATGGCACTTACAGCGAAGGCACCAAGAACGGCATGCTGGGTGTGATCATCCATGAAGTAGGACACAACTTCTTCCCCATGATCATCAACAGCGATGAACGTCAGTGGAGCTGGATGGATGAAGGGCTCAACACCTTCGTTGAATACCTGTCCGAAGAATTGTGGGATAATAAATTTCCCAGCCGCCGTGGTCCGGCCGCTTTTATCACCGATTACATGAAGCTTCCCAAAGAGCAACTGGAGCCGATCATGACCAACAGTGAGAACATTGTACAGTTCGGACCCAATGCGTATTCCAAACCTGCTACCGGTCTGAATATACTCCGCGAGACCATCATGGGACGCGAGCTGTTTGATTATTCCTTCCGTGAATATGCCCGTCGCTGGGCCTTCAAGCATCCCGAGCCGGCCGACTTCTTCCGTACCATGGAAGATGCCAGCGGTGAAGACCTTGACTGGTTCTGGAGAGGCTGGTTCTTCAGTACAGAAGTATGCGATATTTCACTCGACTCGGTTCGTTATGCCAAAGCAGACCTGACCGCAGAACCGGAAAAAAGGGAAGCGGCTTCGTTTAAACGCAGTGCCGATAAGCCGCTCCTGCCCACATTTGACGATATCTCCAAGATCCGTAACCGGGAAGACAAGAACATTAAATTCCAGACCGATGCAGATACGACCCTGCGTGATTTCTACTGGCGTTATGGCCGCGGACTGGAACCCTATGATACCAGCCGCAAAGAAGTGACCATGCCCGGTGGCGGACCCGAAAAACTTAGTGCTGAAGAAATGGAAAAATACGGCAACCGTCATCAGTATGAACTCACCTTCAGTAATAAAGGCGGCCTGGTCATGCCGATCATAATCGAGTGGACGTACAAGGATGGCACTAAAGAGATCGAACGCATCCCCGCACAGGTATGGCGCCTCAATGAAAACAAAGTGGTGAAGAGTTTTATTAAGGACAAAGAAGTGGCTTCCGTAAAACTGGACCCGCTGAAAGAAACAGCTGACATCAATGAAAAGAACAACAGCTGGAATACCATTCCGGAACCTTCCCGCTTTACAATTTTCAAACAGGCACAGGGTGGCGGCCGGAGAAATCCGGGCGGACAGGGCGGTAACCCCATGCAAAGAGCCCAGGAAAAGAAAGGATTCTGATCTTTTTAACCGTACAATACTCAAAACCTCCGGGACTGTCCGGAGGTTTTTTTTATACCCTTTGCAAAAATTGTAAAACTCAAAAGCCTACACGTAGATCTCCGATAACCGATTCAATACGGTCCCAAAAAGGGGGGAAAACACCCTTTTCGTAAAAATAACAGGGATTCTCCTAAAATTCAATCGTAAAAGATTGCAGTTGCCGTTCCTATTCTCTATTTTTCGACACTCAATTAAACCTTATTACTCATTGCCTTTGATCCGAATATGACCGCCGGCTTTCACCACTCTTCCATTACCAAAATGACTGTATCCCAAAAGCTTTCACTGCTTTTGATCGGGTTCCTGCTGTTCAGCTGGAATGCGATCAGCCAGCCCTGTAATATCCAGTGTCAG
>CALRQQ020000280.1:0-5274 GCA_943370345.1 Chitinophaga pinensis | reverse complement strand
GTTTCTCTCTCCAGGTTTCGAAGGGCACCACCGGATGAAAAGGGTCTGATGTTTGGTCAATTGATCTGTCAGGGCATAGCTCATAATATAAAGATAGGCTGGTAAAAAAGAAAAAGGCGTTCCGTTTCCGGAACGCCTTAGGTATGACTTTTTATTGATGGGTGTTATTTTCCTCCGACCACTACCCTGAAGGTCTTCTCGGAAGTGCGTACTCCGTCATCGTAGATGAAGCGTACCATGTAAACCGCCGCAGGCAGATGGGTCAGGTTGATCGGTACGACGCGACCGTACACCAGACCTTTCCAATCCTGCGTGCTTACTAACTGACCGCTGCTTGTGTATACACGCATAGAGAGGTAGTTATAGAGCACACTGTTCATACGGATGAAGAACTGTCCGCTGTTCGGGTTCGGGTAAAGAATCACCGCGTTGTCACGCAGGAGGCGGATCCTTTCCGGACAATCACTGACAACGGCCAATGTTGTATCAGTTGAAGTACAACCGGCTGCATTCGTGTATGAATAGGTCAGGGTAAAGGTTCCTACTGCTGTGGCACCCGGGATAAAGTTGAAACCGGATACACCAATTCCGCTCCAGCTGCCACCTACCGGTGTACCTACCAGCGGTACGAGGGTATCGCTGATACAGATCCTCCTGTTCCAGAGGTCAGTGGCGGTTACCGGTGTCAGGGCATTTACAGTCAGGGTCGCTGCTGTTGATGTTACGGTATTACATGTATTCGTGATGATCACCCTGTATCTTCTGCCGGAGAGCGCAGTAGTGGTATTGGCGATCGTCAGGGTAGCTCCGTTTTCACCAGTGATATTGGTCCAGGTTGTACCATTATCCGTACTCAGTTGCCATTGGTAAGCCAGGCTGGATCCGGTAGCTGTTACCGTGAAGACTGCATTGGCGCCGGCACAAAGCGTAGCATTCGCAGGTTGTGTGGTGATTGCGGCAGGCTGGAATACGGTTACAGTAGCAGTGGCTGCAGCCGAAGTACAGGTAGCTGTTGAAACGGTTGCAGTATAAGCCGTGGTCGTTGTGGGTTTAGCATACAAGGTGCTCGCCATTGTACCGGCCACATACGGAACCTGTGTATTCGCATCGGTAAAGAGACCGGTTACCGGTGTCCATACGGCCCCATTTACTTCGAAAGTGATACTCCAGCTGGTGATAGAACCGGGGTCGCCTCCAACCTGATCGTTGACATACAGTTTCCAGCCACCATTAAAGTTGCCTGTGAAACTGGCCAGACTCGGATTCAGCTGATTTATGGAACCAGGTCCGGGAGCCGGGAAGTTATCCGGTCCGGCGGTATTGGTCGGACGATAGGTGCCGCTGGTGATATTCGCGGTCGGAACCAGGGACAGGGCTGCATCGTCAAATACCAGGTTATTATTAATCAGGTCTCCGCCACCTCCTCTGTCAGACATGAGGATCACATTGGAACCATTCGGTGCCTGTAATAACATATCGATATCGCCAGGGAAAGTATGGGAGATGCCATTGATATTAACAGATTTCACACGCACACCGGATGCCGGCAATCCGCCTACATTGATCGTAGAAGGATATGGATCGGCAACACCTGATGTCAGCGCAGGTGCTCCAAGCGGAATAGCGATCGGACCCGCAGTGGCAGTAGTAGCCGTATACGGTGCCACGGTAATAGTCGTTGTGGAACCGAGACAGATATTAACTGCTGAAGGTGTAACCACCGGTGTGGGCGGTGTAGCATTCACCACGGTGGTAGCCGAAGCGGTACAACCGGTTGCAGTAATCGTTCCGGTAACAGTATACGTGGTATTTAAAGTCGGGTTAGCCGTTACAGAAGCACCTGTTGTGGAACTTAATCCGGAAGCAGGACTCCAGGTATAGGCTGTTGCTGTGCCGGTCGCATTCAGTACCACAGGTCCGCATTGTCCTGTCGGGCTTACCGCCACTGTCGGCAGCGGATTAACCGTTACGGTTACAGAGGCAGGACCAGAGCTACAGGTACCCAGTGTATTTGTTACAGTGTAGGTATACTGTGTTTGCGTGGTCGGTGTTTGTTTGAAATAAACAGTGGATGCAGGGGTACCGGCTACATAAGCGGTACTGGCATTGGCATCACTGAACAGGCCGGCTACAGGCGTCCAGATAGCAGTCGGCACTTCAAATACAATCGACCAGCTATTAATAGAACCGCCATCACCACCCAGATCATCCATTACAAACAATTTCCAGTCGCCATTGAAGTTGCCGGTAAATCCAGATAACGGAGGATTCAGCTGAGACAGTGAACCAGGTCCGGGTGCAGGGAAGTTATCCGGAACATCCGTGTTTGTCGGACGATAAGTACCGGAAACAATGGTAGCCGGCAGTAATGTAGCAGCTGCATCATCAAATGTCAGGTTGCCGTTCACGATATCGATACTGCCACCTGCATCAGACATAATGATCACATTTTGTCCGGTCGGTGATTGTACCACGATATCGAGGTCAGAAGGCCATGTATGGTTCACCCCGTTGAGGGTTACTGATTTAACACGAACTCCGGTTGCCGGCAGGCCAGTCATGCTGATCGTTGCCGGATATACAGATGCAGGACCTGAACTTGACGTTGAGATGGTCAGCGGCCCTCCTGTATAAGCACCACTGAATGCGGTTGCTGCAACAGTAAGCGGCTGGATCGTACCGGCACAAATTACCGGTGCAGACGGTGTGATCACCGGAGTTACCGGTGTTCCAAGTACGGAAACAGAAGCAGTATTAGTACAACCTGTTGCGGTAATCGTACCGGTAACTGTATAAACAGTAGATACAGTTGGGCTGGCAATAACGGTTGTTCCGGTAGTGGTATTCAGACCAGTGGCCGGAGACCATGACCATGTATTGGCATTACCATTTGAGGTCAGGGTAACAGGGGCGCAGAAGCCGCTCGGGCCAGCGTTCACCACCGGTATGGGATTAACTGTTAATGCAGCTGAGTTAGAGAAAGTGGTACCGCACACGTTGGTCACTCCACAACGGAACAGGTTACCATTATAGATAATTCCTGTAGTGGTGAGCGTAAGTGTGGTGGTGGTAACACCGGAGAAAGGTGCTACGTTGCTCAGGTTGGTCCAGGTGGTACCTCCATTGGTACTGATCTGCCATTGGTAGGTCGGTGCAGGCACCGGTGCATTATCGGTAATAACGAAAGTGGTATTACCGTTCTGACAAATGGTGCGGTTAACCGGCTGAGTTACTACCTGAGGAGGTATTACGGTATTGATCGTAACAGGGTTGCCGCTGTAATTGGTCAGACAGCCCGGGTTACTTTGTTCTCTTACCACAATATTATAGTTACCGGCGGGAAGCGCAGTAAATGTATTTGACGTCTGCCAGGTGGTGCCGCCATTCACACTATACTCCAGTGTACCTGTACCGGTGGCATTCACCACGATGGTACCGGTCAGAACCGGGCAGAGAGGTTGCGTTACGGTCGGAGCTGTAACAGTGGGCGTACCACTCAGCGGGTTGATCACAACCGGGTTCGACGTATATGCTGTCTGGCAATGTGCCGCAGCCTGGAAGCGAACGATGATATTATAGTTACCTGCTGCGAGGTTATTGAATGTATTGGAGGTCTGCCAGGTTGCCCCGTTGTCAATGCTGTATTCCATGGTAGTGGAACCGGTCGCATTCACCACGATAGAACCAGTCAATTGTCCTCCGCAGGTAGGCTGTGTTACAGTAGGTGCAGACACCACAGGCAGTTCAAGGCAAGGAGCCTGTGTGATGCGTGTTACGGTATCAGAAATTGCAACCCGTACGTTTGAGCCATTGAACAGGCTGGTGCGCATGTTCACCACCGGAGCACTTTCCAGGAGGATATCATCCACATACCATCCAACATTGGCCAGGGAGCCATCCGATGCAAAACGGAAACGGATCTTCACGGTCTGACCCGCAAAGCTGTTCAGGTTGATCCTTGTCTGTGCAAAGCTGCCACCGGAATTTCCGGTGAATGCAGCACGGCCAGCGATGGGATTACCGGTTCCAAGCACCCCGGTATAGGTTAAACCGCTCATGTAAGGTCCAAGGTCAGCCCAGTTGGCTCCACCATTGGTGCTGATCTCCACCACACCACCATCCCAGCCGGACTCCGCATCAAAGCGGTGCCAGAAACTCAGGGAATGAGTGGCAGAAGGGTTATTACTAAGCGCAAAGCTTCCGGTAGAAGTCAGTATCTGATCAGAAGTTATTGCTGCATTCGGGCTAAAGAAAGAGGAAGGTGCGCTACGGAAAGAAGCCGTAGACACATTCCAGACAGTAGCGGTAGTGGAAGTGGCGGTCCAGTTAGGAGCCAGTGCCGTACCTGCATCATTGATATGCTGAGCCGGCGGGAAATATGAACCCGGGTTCACATTTACGGTAAATGTATAAGTGCCACTTGCATCAGCGGCCACGTTTACCGGGTTGAAAGAAACCACCCGGTTGGCCGGGTTATAAGTACCACCGCTTACCCAGGTTACAGTAGTGGGCAGCGTATCGGTCAGGGTATATCCGTTGATCGGATCACATACGGCACTTACCGTATTTGTATACACGATATTGGTTCCTTCGGGAACAGACACTGTACCGGCCTGTGTCAGCGCAACCGCTACACTCGGTGTACAAAGTCCTATCTTAAAGGAAGAAACGCGGGTAGACCAGCTGCTGGCGCCACTGCCATACATGGCGGTGAACCAGAAGAGAGAGTCATTTACCACGTCATTAGGAAGATCATTATAGTCACCCCAACGGTTACTGAATGTACCATAAGCGGTACCCTGCTTCAGTAATACATCGTTCACGGCCATGGTGCCGGGGGGATCCGTTGCATTACGACCGGCAAAATAAATGGACGCAAATTTTCCGGCTCCGGAATGGTTATACGCGAGTGCTATCTGTCCTTTACTGTTGATATTGATCGACCCCATCCAGCGGTGATCCGCATCCGGGGCATAGGTTGATTGCTGGAAAATACTCCAGGCTCCACCACTTCTGCGAAGTTCATACCAGCGTACGCCCGCTTTGGCAGTCGCCGGATAGTTGGCATCAACCGTATGGCTGGCTACCAGGGCTTCATGGGTACCGAAATTGCGGTAATAGATCCGGTTCATAAAGCGGCTACTCAACGCATCGTATCCTGAACCACCGGAAGGAATACAGTCCCTGCTGGCACAGACATTTGATTTAAAGGGTGCTGCTACCAGTTGTTGTGAAAAAGTGATGACCGTATTGGCCGGTGTGGTAAAGTTGGGC
>CALRQQ020000279.1:0-5295 GCA_943370345.1 Chitinophaga pinensis | reverse complement strand
AGGGGGGCATTTGCATCCCCCGGTTAGATATGTTCAGCATAGGACAAAGGTAGGGGGATTAACAAAATATTACCCCGGCTGTTGGGGGCGATCTTTGTTGTAATGCCCGGGAATACTGTGAATTAGGAAGTTGGCTCCGAATCGGTTGGCTGATTAATCTGCTCCAATCCATGTGGCTTTTTTACGACAAATACGTGTTGTCCCGGTGATTTCAACCCAGCTGCAGTTCGGCGGGACAAGCGCTAAAAAAAATTTTTCATGATTTTTTCAACTCGAGCTAACATTACCGTTCATCAGGTGTTAGTAACGTTGACAGCTATGCGTAAACCGGCTTTCATTGGGGAATTGTTTCGATTTTGGACGTTTTTTAGTGTAAACTCTTAGACGAATTCCCGGTGTTTATAAATAGAAACCCTCAAAATTTGATATTAATCAAAGGAATCCTTTAAAAAGTGGCACTCTTATTGTTATATTTACGTTACTAAAATCTATCATTATGATAACCGTTACAATTTTAGCCTGGGTAATGTTTTTTGCGTTCCTGGCTGGTTCAGTTATGATGATCACAAGAGGTACAGATAAGGCTTAATTCAGACCGGAAGTAGAAGTTTAATTTGCTCAGAGTTAGTAAACGTTATTCAGAGGTTGTCTCATAGAGGCAGCCTCTTTTTTTTTGATGTTTATGGGTAATACGGTACAGCGCGGACATTGTCTATAAGACCCTTACTTCGGTTCGTCTGTTCAGTTGTTTTCCCTTTTCTGTCGTATTCTCTGCCACGGGTTGTTCTGCCCCGTATCCCTTGGCCTGTAGTCTGGCCGGGCTGATCCCTTTTGTTGTCAGGTATTTTACAATGGTATTCGCCCTTGCCTGGGAGAGTTCAAGATTATGAACAGCGGTACCGGTATTGTCCGTATGTCCCGCAATTTCCACCCGGATCGTTTCATGCCGCTTCAGGTAGTTGAGCAGTTCTTCCAGTTCGGTATAAGAATCCGGACGAAGGCTGGCTTTGTCAATATCAAAGTATACATGGTCCAGCCGGTATTTACGCGGCGGGTCAAACTTTACATTGACCCAGAAAGGTTCGGTAAAGAACTCATCTTCTTCCAGAGCGGGAACGGCGAGGACCATATATTTCGTCGTATCGCTGATGCTTTTAACACTCACATGGTAGTTATCGCCCGGCGGCAGCAACTGGTCGAACCGGCCTGTGGCATCAGTGATACCCGAAAAGGTCTTGCCGCTTTTTTCTCCGCGAAACAAGATCACTTCTCCTTTCCGTGGTCCCGATTTCAGATCGGTAACGGTAACATTTACCGTTGCCACCCGCCCGGGGGTATCAACGGCTGGTACGGGTTGTTGTGCCTGAAGTGCACAAAACGGGAACAGGAAACATAGCAGGAAAGAACGTATCATATCTATTCAACGTGAACAGGGAGTGAATATTGTCAGTATGTCCTGCCTGTCAGGGGCTGTTTTTATTTATATTTGATCAGCTAGAGAACCCGTAACTAATTATGCCAGCCATGAACGGACAGGAAGGCCCCGACCTTACAATATTGTTTGATACACTTGGTCATTTCCATCCGCTGAGTATAGAGATCAGGGACTTTATCAGTCGCCATATAACACCCGTCAGCATACGAAAACGGAAATTATTACTGAAGGAAGGCGAGATCTGTCAGCATATGTATTTTGTCAGGAAGGGTATTGTGCGGGGCTTCTTCCGGGAAGGAAGCCGTGATATCACAACATGGATCACGGCCGAAAATGAACTGGTTTCTTCCATCTCCACCTGGTCCGTCCCGGTCCCTGTTACCGAAAATATACAGGTACTGGAAGATGCTGAATTATTTTCGATGCCCCTCAAAGATCTGCGTGAGTTGTACCTGCTGTATCCCGAATTTAATATTGTAGGACGTGAACTCCTTCAGCAATATTATGCTGATGCGGAAAAACGCGCCTATATTGCCCGGCTGACCAAGGCTGAAAATAAATACCGGTATTTTATCAAGGAACATCCGGGGCTGGTCAACCGTGTGCCGCTGAAATACATTGCATCCTATCTGGGCATGACCCTCGAAACTTTAAGCCGGATCCGGAAGAAAATCACGCTAAGTTAAAAGGGCTCAGCATTTAACTGCTTATTTAGTAAGTGGTAATACCTAAATTACATACTTACTTCCATAGTCTGCCATCCGGGCAGCTCCAGTCACTATATTTATGAATGGATAAGTGATCAGATTGATCAGGCATGTGTTCACTAAGTGCTTACACATATTTATCTGGGAATCATACTTTAAAACAGTTAAGGGGCTGAGGAAAGTCAGGCTTAATTACCGGCTGCTTACAGAAATTGTGAGCTGTCACGGGAGATCATCTTCAGGTGACGTGTATGATCATTCAGTGTTTGTCCGGTTATTTATTTCGATGGATTCTTTTAATTAGTTTCTGCAGGTTAAGGCGTTTATGAAAAGATACAGGGTTAACAGGCTATTATCATCATTTCTGTTACTGCTCATTACAGTAGTGATCTCCATTGTATATATATCCATCAGACAGAGTGAGCGCATCCGTCTGAATGCAAAGGCGGTATCCCATACCATGGAAGTGATGAATATGGCTACAGCCGTTGAACTCTCTTCACAGCATTATGTACTGGCCGTTCGTGATAATCTGCTGACGCGTGACACATTATTTTCCCGGATCATCCAGGAACAAACGATCCGGATAACCGGCCTGATGGATAGCCTGAGGAGAATCGAGTCAAATGATATTGACCAGCCATTAATGATAGATACCCTCCGGTATTATGTGGATCAGCTTTTGCAAAAACACCGGATTGCTGACCGTATTGTTTTTTCCAATGTTCCTCCAGGATCAAAGGACCAGGCGCTGACGGCTGTCAAAGCGTCCATGCGGGCCGACCTTTTTCAGATCAGCAGATTCAGCAATACCCTGAAAGAGCAGGAGCATGGTGAGCGGGAGGAAAAAAGGAGGGCCGGTGAAAATTTTCTGTACAGGATCAAGATCATTTTATATGTCATGCTGGTGCTGGTATTGCTGATCACCGGGTTGCTGGTATACAGGATCAGGAAGGAGTTTACCCGTCAATGGGCCAGTGAACAGAAATTTATCACATTACTGGAAGCGGCACCGGATGCCACTATAATATCAGATACCCGTGGGGTGATCGAAATGGCCAACCGGCAGGCCGAAAAGCTGTTCGGTTACAGTAACCAGGAACTGCGAGGGATGCAAGTCGAGCGGTTGATGCCCGAACAGTTCAGAAAGCAACATGTAGCGTTACGAACCGGGTTTGCCGGGGAGTCTTCCGAAAGGTCCATGGATAACGGGAAGGTATTATATGCTGTTCGGAAAGACGGTACAGAGGTTGCCGTAGAGATCAGCCTGGCGCCAATCGAAACAAAGGATGGAAAATTCATTGCTGCGGCTATCCGGGATGTTTCAGCCCGAATTAAATCTGAGGAGGAATTGCGCCAGCTGTATACCCAGGTCAACCTTGCCAATGAAGCCCTCTACTTCACAGACCCTAACCTGATCATTAAAACGTGGAACAGAGGTGCCGAAGTACTCTATGGCTATACAGCTGCGGAAGCAGTGGGCCGTCATTCGGTAGAATTACTGAAGACTGAGTTTTCAGACGAACAGTATGCCGCGGCCCAACGTTCCATGGACAAAGAGGATCATTGGTCCGGGGATATCAGACGATTTAAAAAAAGCGGGAAAGATATTTATGTGCATTCCTCCCTTTCTGCTATCCGGAATGACAAGGGAGAAGTGACGGGTTATTTTTCGGTCAGTTTTGATATCAGCGCTGAAACAAAATTACGCAATGAGGTAAAGTATCTGGCCAATCTGGCCGAACAGATGTCTGAAGCAGTGATATCCAGAAAACCCGGTGACCGTAAAATGCTGACCTGGAATTCCGGTGCAGAAAAACTGTTTGGATATACCAAGGAAGAGGCCCTGGGAAAAACGATCAACGAACTTGGTATTGCCAGCTATGGTCCCAATGAAATGAATAAAGTGGAGGCATCCTTGTTGGCCACAGGGGTATGGAAATCCGAAAATGACTTTATCTGTAAAGACGGAACGGTCTTCGCCGGTTCTGTTTCCGCCAGTATCATTCTGGATGAGCTGGATGAGCCTTCTTTTGTGTTCTTAATAAAGGATGTTTCGCGGGAAAAAGAGCTGGCCGATGCATTGAAGAAAAATAATGAGGAGCTGGAACAAAAAGTACAGGCCCGTACCCGTGAGATCGGCCAGCGGGAAACGGAATACCGTTACCTGTTTGAGAACAACCCGCTGCCCATGTGGGTATTTGATCTGGATGACTTTCGTTTCATGGATGTGAATGAAATGGCGATACGGAAATATGGCTATACCCGCGAAGAATTTCTGACATTGACCCTTACAGATATCAGGCCGGAAGCGGACCGTGAAAGGTTCAGGCATTTTGACCATGCCTGGAAAATGAGTACCCAGGATACTAACCGCGGCGTATGGCGACATTGTAAAAAGAACGGGGAAATCATTGATGTGGAAGTGATCGCCCATTCCGTTGTTTTCCAGGGTAAAAAGGCCCGGCTGGTATTGCTTAATGATGTGACCCAACGCCTGAAAACGGAAAAAGAACTGCAGGCCAGTGAAAAGAAATTCAGGGCCCTGATTGAGAACAGCAACGATATCATTGCACTGCTGGATACAAATAACAATATTACATACCGTAGTCCTTCAGCGATCCGGATAACGGGGTGGACCGATGAGGAAATGCTTAAAAAGAATTTCCTGGAAGAGATCGTGCATCCGGACGACCGTGAACGTCTCCGTGAAGTATTCAGTGATGTGTTGCTCAGTCCGGGTGTACCCGTAGTGGTCTATTACCGGAGTCTGCACAAGGATGGACGCTATATTGATGTGGAAGGAGTGCTGATCAATCTCCTGCACCGTGATTATGTACGGGCAATGGTGATCAATCTCCGGGATGTGACCGAACAACGGAAAGCCGACCAGTTACTGGTGGCCCGAGAAAAACGTTTCCGTTCCCTGATCGAAAACAGTTTTGATATCATACTCCTGCTGGATGAACAATTCAGGGTGACCTACCGGAGCCCTTCAGCGGAGCGTATTTCCGGCCGGTCAGATGCAGATGTAATGGGACTTGATCCGAGGGACTTTATTCATCCGGATGATCTGCCCGTGATCAATAAAGGGATCCTGAAACTTATGGATACACCTGGCGGATCAGAACATGCGCTATTCCGCTATATGGA
>CALRQQ020000278.1:0-5299 GCA_943370345.1 Chitinophaga pinensis | reverse complement strand
ATAAGCGGCGATACCCATGATGGCTTTCAGTGACAAATTGGTATTACGGGCCAGGTGACCGGCAAAATCATCCGTGCATAACTGGTTGGCCGGATCAAACCCATCTTTTACCAGGAACTCAACCCATTGACTCAATACGGTCCAGTGCTTCTTTGCAAAATCAAATTTATTTTCAGCTTTACAGATCGCGGCAGTCAGAATGATCATGTTTCCGGCCTCTTCTACCGGCATATCTTCCGGGTAGGTTTGCCCATTGGCGATCGGATAGGTACCCAGGTCATGTGCAGGAAATGGTTTAGTCCATTTGCCTGATTCACTATATACCATCAGCGGTTCCACCATGCCTTTGAGCAGTTCGGGATTATATAATAAACTCAACGGGGCGGATGGATAGGTTACATCCACCGTCCAGATCGACCCATTGCTGAAATTCTCTTTTTGTGGAAATAACACTTCATTATTCGGACCACGCACCAGTTTGTGAGCTGCCAGTGATTGCCGGTACGCCATAACACAAAGTTTTGCATAGGTTTCACCGCCGGCTTTCTCCGCATCCGCTACAAGCTGCCGGTCGAATTTATCACAACGGTCCATCACACTTACCGATGACTCCATCGTTTTGTCCAGCATTTGTTCAGCTGATGTATAATTTTTTTTCCACCAGGCCTTGAGGTCCTGATTGAAATACCGGATGGAATACAGATCGTCGTAAGCCAGAATAAGGGTATGCGGAAGAGGCAGCGAGTCAATTTTTCCAAAATCGATACGGGTCTCTGAATACCCTTCCAGCATTTTACCCGGCAACGTACAATTGAGACTTTGCTTTACCTGCTTATTATTATAGGCGGCTACGTACGCATAGCCCCAATTGATCCTTATATCATCTCCTTTTGCTTTCAATACCGGCTGTGCTTCCGTTCCTGTCTTGATGTACTGTAACTTCCCAAACGTGCCTTTTTGTTTTTTGACCGGTTCAGTAGGTTTATTCCGTACCAGTCCATCCGAGGTCAGGAAGTAGAGCGATACGTCGTGTTTCTTACCATCCAGCGACTGCACCAGGAATTGTACATATGTTGCCGGTTTTGCCATCAAATCCACATCCGTGGCGATGAGCGGGGAAATAAAATCACATAGAAGAAAAACTGGACCACAATGAAAACTGTATTTTGTTTTGGTGGCGGTCATTTCAAGTCCGTTCTGTACAGCAGGCTTAATTCCGTCCATTTTCTTTTGTGTGGCCAGACCGGCATCTACCCAGGCATACCCTGCCGTATTGGTACAATGGATGGCCAGTACGTTATTTCCTTTTTTCAGGTATTTACGGATCCCCTCATCGAGCGGGTATAACTTCAAGTCACTTGTATAACAACCATCACATTGATAGATCAGCTGGCCATTTAGAAATACTTCCACATCATCATCATGACGGAGCTGCAATAAAAGCGGATCCGCCGGCAATTGATCAATTGTAAATAACCGGCGTACCCAAATATCCTTTGATTTCCATTCCGTCACTGCCTCATTGTTCCAGCCACTGCCAAAAGGCATTTTTCCAGGTATCCATTCTTTCGGATTGTAGTTTTCATTCATCCAGCTCTTACCGGGTTTCCGTTCGGTGTAATAACAATCCGCAGGCTTTACGGCTCCGGGCACCACAAATGTTTCGGGTGGATACACCGGCTGTCCCAGGAAATCATAGAACTGTCCGTCCACTTTGAGAATCCCCACCAGTGATTGCTCGGCTCCGGTCCAGTGTTTTGTAACCGATTCATTCAGTTTATCTGTTGTACTCCAGATACTGAAATACGGATCATGGGTAACCAGCGGGTATGCTGGCGCTTTATTGACCTGGGCAAATGATGCAACAGTCGATAAAATAGCCAAAAGCAGGGCGGCCTTTTTCATTTAATAAAATTTATAATAATGTCACCCTTTCAGGGTTCGTTAATTTTGTTACCCTAAGCTATTGTTTCTTTAATAATGTCAGCCCTTCAGGCTTCTCTTCTTCTCTTCTTCTCTTCTCCTCTTCTTCTCTTCTCCTCTTCTCCTCTTTCCCCATTCACCACTCACCACTCACCACTCACTAATAATTCACCTTGACCTCATTGATCCTTGTGGGTAACCACAGCTGCATTTCATTCTTTCCCCGGTTAGCCCAGGCATAATAGGGAATGGCGACAATTTTCCGTTTCTCTGTCACCAGTGATTGTCCGTCTTCCCCTACGGTCACCACCGGCACCTCCGCAGTGATCGCTTTTACGGACTCCTCCAGTACTTTATAATCAATGGTGGAAAATTTTGTATTCTTCGGAACGATCAGGTTCCAGGCTTTGCCATTATTATCCGCCCCTTCCACACAGTAAACAATTGGCCCCCGCTGAATGGCAATACGACCCTGATCCTGTTTTAGTTCAGAACGGGCATTGATGATTTTCACATCCATCGGCAATTCAAACTCAAGCTGGTCTCCTTTCCTCCAGTCCTGTGTTACGACAATATAGCCATCCTGTATCTTATATTTAATTTCCTTTCCGTTCAGTTTCAGTACAGGGTTATTCGTTATACGTTCAAGACCTTCACTGACAGGAAGCATGGAATACAGTCCACCGGGTGCCACTTCCCTTTGTACCCAGCCGGGCAGCCGGAGGTGCAGGCTGAAATTTGATTTCTTATACGGATCAATACTGATCTTCACATTCCCTTCCCAGGGATAGTTGGTTTCCATATTCACCCCCACGGTTCCACCCTTGAGGCTTATAGCTGTATTACTGCCAACATACAGATTGACAAACACAGCATTGTCCGCAAAGGCATAAATATAATTTCCCAGTGAAGCCACCAGCCGGGCAATATTGGCCGGACAACAGGCCGTGCCAAACCACTCTCTGCGTTGATGTTGTCCTCTTGAGGCCAGTGGATTGCCATAAAAGAAACGATCGCCACTCAGGCTTAATCCATCCAAGGCCCCGTTGTATAAACTACGTTCAAGAACATCCATATATTCCGCATTACCGGTGAGCGCATTCATTCGTTGGTTCCAGAAAACCATACCTACAGAAGCACAGGTTTCACAATAAGCCTGTTCGTTAGGAAGGTCATAATCCACGCTGAACCCTTCATTGCTTCCTGCAGAACCGATCCCTCCGGTGATATACATATTCCGATACACTACATCCTCCCATACCGTACGCATAGCTTTGAGGTAGGCTGTATCACCGGTCTGTGCCGCCACATCCGCAGCGCCCGTATACATATACATCGCCCGTACCGCATGACCGGTAATTTCTTTTTGCTCTTTCACCGGTAATACATCCTGGGCATAAGCGGTGTCTTTCCAGTCGGTCCAGGTATATCCCTTGGCCAGCTTCTTACCCCGTTCACTGAGCAACCAGTCCGACAAATTCAGGTAGGCGATATTATTGGTGACTTTATACAGCTTCACCAGGGCCAGTTCCAGTTCCTGGTGACCGGTGACCCAATGTTTTTTACCGGGTCCGAAAATAGCTCCGAAATGATCCGCCCATTTGATACATACATCGAGCAGCTTCCGTTTCCCGGTTGCATTAAAATAAGCCACCCCTGCTTCGATCATATGTCCGGCATTATAATCCTCGTGCATACTCATATCCGTATAGCGATCCTGTAAGCCTTTGAGGGTATACCAGGTATTGAGGTAACCATCCGCTTGCTGAGCAGCAGCGATCTTTTCGATCCACTCATCGCATTTCTTTTCCATGGCTTCACTGGGATGGGTCTTCAGGGAATAGGCCATGGCTTCGAGTGCTTTGAACACATCACTGTCATCATAGAATATCCCTTCATGCTCCTCTCCTTTGGCGCGGGCCACGCGTTCAAAGTTCCGGATGCGCGGTGTGGCGGTCTCCGTCTGATAGATACAGGCTTCCAGCGTTTTGGTAGCTACTTTATCAATTTTGGGCTTCCAGAACTGATCCGTTACATTCACCTGAGAAAAATTGACGAATTCAACATGTTTAAGAGATGACTGTGCCTGCGTCAGCGCAGCAACAGCCAGTAAGGGAACCACTAATCCTTTTTTCATGTCAGTTTTTTTATAATGTAAAGATCATTCCTTCCTCTGCTACGTTAAAACCAGCGGCCCTGACCTGGTCTTTTTCTTTAGAGGTCTTACGTAACAACGGATTGGTATGATTAAAATGAATGAAATGAATTTTTGATTTTATCGAATCCGGCAAACCGGCCAACCGTTTAGCGGTCTCCTCCACAAAGGGGTGCGGTACTTCTGCCATATCACGTCCGGGCAATTCCCCATTTTTATAAAAAGTACCATCAATCAATACCGCACTAAAGTCCCTGACTATTTCGATGATATCCCGCTCCCATTTCTCCCACTTATCAATATCAGGAATGAATAATATTTTTTTTGAACCGCTGCTGATGACAAAACCGCTGGTCTCACTGTACTCATCCCGGTGCGGCACCCTGAAAGGTGTAACCCTTAAATGGGCCGAAAGGCCGATCAGACTATCTGCCTTCGCCTGCCGTAATTCAATATTCCTTAAACTGACCAACTGACTCCAGGGACCATTATTCCGGAGAAAAGAATCCATACGTGGCATGGCATAGACCGGTATATCTTTTGCACCCATGGCTTCACGACCTAATTGCATTAAACCGGTATAATGTCCGGTATGTGCATGCGTCAGGAATATTCCATCCGGACTATAATCCGGGGCAGTGGGCAGATATTGCTGGAGATTTTTGAGCTGGACATTGATATCAGGAGTTGCTTCGATCAACCAGTATTTACCGGAGGGTCTGTCCACAATGGCCAGACTGGTCACCTGTTTTTTCCCTTCCTTCCCTTTCCAGAAATCAGTACAACATTCTTTTTCGCATCCGATCTGAGGATAGCCAGCATCCTGGGCTACTCCCAGTACCACCACAAATTCATCCGGAAGCCTGACAGGAGGCAGAAGTGGTTTCTGATTACCGGATCTGAATTTTAATAATGCCGCACAGATCAGTACGACCGCTACTAAGAAAAGTTTGAACCCCCTGGTATGCATGATTATCCGATTTTGGGCAGTCTATACCCGTTATGATAGGGAGCAGCCAGGTATTTACGGTTGATCTTCTCATCGGTAAATCGCCCCTTCCCTGCATTCCAGTCGAGTTTCTTTCCGCTGCGGAAAGCGATATTTCCCATCTGGCTCAGCATGGCAATATGAGAAGCTTCTTCAATAGAACATTTCAGGTCTTCCATTTTGCGGGAACGGATCACACTGACAAAATTCTCCATATGCTTGTCCAGTCCGTT
>CALRQQ020000277.1:0-5304 GCA_943370345.1 Chitinophaga pinensis | reverse complement strand
CCGGTTACTTCGGGCCCTGTGATCTCAAAATGCAGGTCCTTACGGTCAGACAGATTGAGCACCACCAACACTTCCTGCTCCCCCTTTTTCCGCAGGTATGCCAGCACATGCCGGTCATCGGTCGTATGCACCCGGTAAGTGGTTACGGCAGGATCTCCGGCACGTAATGCAGGGTGAGTTGCTTTCAGCCTGGTCAATGAACGATAAAAGCCGGTAAGCTCGTCTGCCCAGGGACCGGCCTGTATCGTATCCTTGTCAAAAAAATCAATCCGCTTTGTATTGCCCAATTCCTGCCCGGAATACAATAATGGGATACCATTCCAGGTAAAACTGAACACCGCAAGGGCTTTGAACATGGAGCCGTATTTTTCAAACTCGGTTCCATTCCAGCTGTTCTCATCATGGTTGGTCGTGAACCAGGCACGCATGGTAGAATCACCTATAGCATCATATTGATGCAACAGACCAGTGAGCGTATCCAGTGGTAATTGTTTCTTGAAAAAATCTTCTGTGCGATGCATCCAGACCCAGGAGTAACTGGCGTCAAAAGCCAATCCGTAATCAGGTTTTTCCAGCTCGTCATACTCGCCCAACCAGAAAAGTGGCTTTACTGCATCCACCTGTGGTCTGGCCTCCAGCCAGTAATCCAGTTCCACCCATGAAGCCAGGTCACATCGGTAACCATCAATATCACATTCTTTAACCCAGAACTGCATGGCGGCCGTCATTTCCTTTCTCAGTGCGGGGTTATTGAAATCCAGCTCAATGATATCATCCATCCCCGAAGCTTTCAGAAAATCGTTGGTCGCGGGATCCTTCAGATAGTAATCCGGGTGATCCACGGTCCAGTGGTGATCCCAACCGGTATGATTGGCCACCCAATCCAGGATCACTTTAAAACCCAGCTGGTGAGCCAGACTGACCAGTGATTTGAAGTCGTCCATGGTTCCAAACTCAGGGTTGATGGAGGTATAATCCGAACAGGCATAATAACTGCCAAGACTTCCTTTTTTATTCTTCTGTGCTATTGGTGTAACCGGCATAAACCAGAGGGTTTCGACCCCCAGTTCCTTCAGTCTTGGCAGGTGTTGTGCAAAGGCATTGAACGTCCCCTCCGGTGTGTATTGCCGGATATTCACTTCATAGATTGTGGTGTTCCGCACCCAGTCCGGTGCCATAAATCGTTCATTCATTCTCTTAAGGTTTTTTGTTCCGGTTTCACGGCTTTTATCCGGCGGGTCGCAGGCGGATAAAAAAACAATTAATAAAACAACGTTCAACCAGCGCATAGCGGTGTTTTGGGCAAGATAAGAAGAACATTTGAGGAACATGACTGTTACTACAGGAACCGTTTTCCATTCATTAACTTTGCGCCATGAAGCAATTCGATGTACCGGATTTTTACCGCAGTCCCCTGATCTCCGCTATCAAAAATGCGCGGAAAGCGGCGGATAAAATGAAAAAAGATTTCAGTCCCACCCTGCTTGATTTCGGACCGGTACAGATCTCCCTGGCCAGGCATTTTGGCTTTTGTTATGGCGTTGAAAATGCCATAGATATTGCGTTTCGAACCGTAGCAGAAAACCCGGGTAAAAGGATCTACCTGCTCAGTGAAATGATCCATAATCCCCAGGTAAATGCCGACCTGGTCAGTCATGGAATCCGGTTTTTGCAGGACACGCATGGACAGCAACTGATCCCCTTTGATGAAGTATCTGCGGAAGATATTGTTCTGATCCCCGCCTTTGGTACTACACTGGATATTGAAGACAGACTGAAACAGAAAGGCATTCCGACTGAAAAATACAATACCACCTGTCCCTTTGTGGAGAAAGTATGGAACCGGAGCGAAGTGATCGCCCGGAAAGATTACACCATCGTCATCCATGGAAAACCCAGCCATGAGGAGACCAGGGCTACTTTTTCCCATGCAGCGGCCAATGCGCCTTCAGTTGTAGTAAAAGATATGCAGGAAGCTGAATTGCTGGCCCGATTCATTACCGGGGATCATGAACCCGGGGAATTTTATTCGGTATTCAACGGACAATACTCCGATGGATTTGATGTCAGCCTTCACCTGAAACGACTCGGTGTGGTGAATCAGACCACGATGCTGGCGAGTGATACGCAAGCTATAGCCGATTATCTTAAACAGATAATTGTGGCACACACCGGGGATGCGGCCAGTTTTGCAGACACCCGTGATACGCTTTGTTACGCAACCAACGATAATCAGACTGCGGTGAGCAGCATGCTGGAAACAAACGCCGACCTGGCCATTGTGGTGGGAGGATATAACTCTTCGAACACTTCTCATCTGGTTGAATTATGTGAGGCCAGACTCCCCACCTATTATATCAGCAGTGCGGAAAAAATTATTTCCCGCGATGAAATTCTGCATTACAATTTTCACCGGAAAGAAATACGCAGCAGTACAGGTTACCTGCCGGAAAAGACAGCGGTTCATATCCTGATCACCAGCGGGGCCTCCTGTCCGGATGCCATGGTGGAGGCCGTGATCCGTAAACTGCTCAGTTATTTTCCCGGTGCGGCCGGTATCGACTCCATGATTGGCCGCTTCCAATAAAAAAACCCCTGCAAGGCAGGGGTTACTATCAGTATTGGTTGCTGTTTTTCGATTATTTATACAACTGATCATAGTACTCGTGTGCCATCCGGTTACTGTCGAACTGGAAACGGACATCCTGCATACCGTTCTTCACCACCTGTCTCCAGGTACTGTAGTTCTCATAATACAAGGGTAGTATTTCCTGCTGGAGTATCTCATACAGCTTTGCAAGGTCATATTGATCCTGCTCGTATACGGGCATATTTTCGTAATCGGCCATCGGCACCACAAACCCGTTATGTCCATGGTTGATGAATTCGGGAATCCAGCCATCATTGGTAGAGAAGTTCACCGCGCCATTCATAGAAGCGGTCATACCGCTGGTGCCTGATGCTTCACGGGGTACACGGGGATTATTCAGCCACACATCAGCGGCTTGTTTCAGCCGCTTGGAAAGTCCGAGTTCATATCCGATCAGTACGGCCACATTCTTATACCGTTTGCTGAGGTGAACCAGCTGGTTAAACTCGCTGATGGCCGGATGATCCACCGGGTAAGGTTTACCGGCCCAGATGATCTGTACCGGGTATTTGGCATTATGGATAAGTTCTTCAAATTTTTCTTCGGCCGTTGTGATCAGGCCCGCTCTTTTATATCCGGCAAAACGCCTCGCCCATACAATGGTAAATACATCCGGATGGAAGATCTTACCCGTCTGGTCGGCCACGATCTCAAACGCCCTTTTCTTCAGGTATTTTTTCCGGTCATCCATACCGTAATCATCGCCCGCCTCCATGAAACGATACAGTTGTTTGTCGGCCCAATAGCGCCAGTTCTGCGCATTGGTTATGGAAATGATGGGACAGATATTATCGTACTTGCTCCACATGGCACGCGATACATGACCGTGCAGCTGTGAGACCCCGTTGGCCAGCCTGGCAAACCGGAGTGCCGCAAGAGAATGGTTGAACTGATCGCTGTCATGCGCGTACAGTTTTTTTACTTCATCGATCGTCAGACCGCAGAAGTAGCTCATTTTATGACAGAGGTGAATATCATGTTTCTCATTCCCCGCTTCTTCCGGTGTATGGGTGGTGAAGACAAGACGTTTTTTTACATCCTGGATACTGTGCCCGTATTTTTTATACAAATAGAATGCTGCAGAAATACCATGGGCTTCATTCAAATGATATAATTCAGGGTTGAAACCCAGCAGATCGATCAGTTTGGCTCCACCCACTCCCAACAGGATGAACTGGGCTACTTTAGTCGCCACATTCGCATCATAGAGCCGATGCGTGATGGTCTGGGATACATAATCATTCTCCGGTAAATCAGTGGAGAGCAGGAACAAGGGGGCCGTCTTGAATGTTTCCGGATTAAGGTAAAGAGCTTTTACCCAAACCGGATGTTCATGGATATTGATCTGAAACCGGATACCGGTATCTTCCAGAAAACTATATTGCTTTTCATTCCAGGAAACATCTAGTGTCTGATCCTGATTTCGTTCCTGATCATAATAACCGTACTTCCATAGGATCCCAATTCCGATCAGATTCTGACGGAGTTCATACGCACTTCTTAAATGAGAGCCGGCCAGAAAACCAAGACCACCACTATAAATCTTGAGGGGTTGATGTGTGGCGAACTCCATGGAGAAATAAGCCACTTTCTTATTGTATCGCTCTTCGACCGGGTAAGGGACTGAATATTTATTGAAACTCATAATGTGTTCTTTTTACACGAAGGCGCAAGTTAGTGTTAAATTCCGAAATAAACTAACTGGCTCATTATCAGGTTAATTGATATAATAATATGGGGCAATCGCGTCAGGCACTTTGGATGAAAAACTATTTCTTACCGGATTTTTTACCGCCGCTTTTTGTGCCTGGAACAGCTGGCTTAACATATTTTCTCCGGGCATACGACCCGATAAATGTACAATTTAAACCATGTCTGGCACCGCATCCGGATTCAGAAAGGCTGACACTGTTGGAACTGAATGTAAAATTCAGCACACAGGGGTCGCCATCCTCCCGGTATACAGCTTTGCCCGGACCGATCCATCGGGCTTCCCCTTTCAGTTCCCCGGTACAATTGCCATTCTCTTTTTCAATATGGATAAAGAAAGTGATCCGGTCCGCTTTCCGTCCATCCCTGACGGACACCATATTCATTTTACCAGTGCCATAATCGGCTGCATATTTATGTTTACGGCCAAGGGTATCGATGGGGTTGATCAGTTCGGTTACTTTATCCTCCAGGGCCTCGGTGAGGATCAGCATAAACTGGGCCGATTCCGAGTTCAGTACGAATACATCTTTGCCTTCACTGATAGTACCATCCGCATTCTTGCGTTGTACGTAGCGGGTGATGGTATATCGTTTATCCAATCCAAAGGACTGGGTGGTTTCCTTTTTATTATCTACTACCAGTGCAGGTATCGCAGCAATGAATTTTTCTTTCTTATCGAAAGCAAGCAGCAGTAATGCTTTCTTGCCCGAGGTGGCAGTTCTGACCAGCAGGTAGGTTTCTCCATCCGGAACAACGGCCTTACCCAATGCCCAGATCTTCGGCTTACTGCCTTTGCCAAACAGCTTGCTGACAACTGTGTCGGGAACAAACTGGGCGAAGACCTTATAACTGATCAGCAGTGAATCCTTTTCTTTTTTATCGAGCAGGGTATCCCCTGCCTGGTAACTCAGCGTGAGCGGCTGGAAAAATTCAATAAAATC
>CALRQQ020000276.1:0-5305 GCA_943370345.1 Chitinophaga pinensis | reverse complement strand
CATCTTTATAGAGTGTGAGTTCCGTGGCTTCATTGGCCCCAAGCCGCCAGGGTTCATCGTATTTCAGTACTTCATGAAATATATGACGTCCCTGCAGGTGTGGCCGGCTATAGATCACCCGGGCCAGAGGAGGGGTTTCAAGGGTGTGGGCCATTTTTAATTTCGGGTAGTCTACCGGGTAATATACCATATCCATCGGGGACACATCTACGCCATTATATGGATTAGTGGCCGGACGTTCAGAACGGTTGGGCGGTGCACTGTCTTTACTGACCGGAGCTACCGGTACTTTTTTCTCCTCCTGTTTTCCACTATTGCAGGAAAAAAGAAAAAAGACAACACAAAAAAAGGCAGTGGCTGATCTCATAAGGCAGCAATTTATAAACTAATTGGCAAACCGGCTTTAACAGTATCCCAGGCTACAAACAGTTTAAACCCGGTAGTACCGGTTTTTTCAAAGCCCATGGCCAGTGATTCGAGGGGTTCCGTTGTTTTTTCAACTGGTACTGTTACCCGGAGCACATCTTTTTTCGGATCGTATTTAAAAGCCCCCCAGGTATCCGTATCCTTATTCAGGATAAAGGTCCAGGTTGTTTCATAGGCAATAGCATAAAGGGTATAACGGCCTTTGGCTACTTTTTTCCCGTCGATCTTTACGGGTTTGAAAAACTCGATCTCGGTGGCTTCGTTAGCACCCAGTCTCCAGACCTCGCCATATTTTACGAGTCCGCCAAAAATGGTACGGCCGGCTTTCTGAGGACGGCTGTATACCACGCGTGCGGCCAGCGGCTCGGTCGGTTTATCCTGGATCTTCAGGACGGGATAATTGGCCGGGTAATAACTCATGTCCATCGGGGATTTATCGACTGGCGGCAAGGTCTGGGCCATCAGGGATAAAAAGACGAGCTGGAACGATAATAGTAGAATGAATGCTTTTTTCATGGAGTATTATTTAGCAGCCGCAACAGGTTGCGGGAATAACAAATGTAAAACGAATTGACAGACCGGATGTTACCATTTATCCGTTTAAATTTTCACTGGCGGTCAAAGCGGTAAAGGTTTGTGCCGCAAAGGGTTTTACTTCCTGCCAGAAATGACGATAACAATCGGACAAAAGTTGGTAATGGGTCTCAAAAAGGCGGAAGGCAGTCTCGCTTTCCGTCAGATGTTGGGCCCGGTGTACCAGTCCGCCCAGACTTTTGCCTGCTCCCCACCGACTGCGGTAATGGAAGAGCCAGTTCTGTTCTTTCATGTAGGGGAACATCCGGGCAAACCGCTCCGGAAAATGAGGTTGGTGATCGTGAAGGATTGTATAGACCCCGTTTGCAAAATCATGCAGCGAACCTTCACTGAATTCGCCCTCATCGGCTGCCAGGAAATGATCATAAATCACATCCACCACGGCCCCGCTGTATAGGCGGTAGTCTGGCCGGAAGACCAGCTTTGCTTCGCGGGTAGCTTCATGTGTATCGGTAAACTGATCAATGGCCCGGTGCAGGCGGATCCCCCACTGAATTTCTGCCGGGTAATCCAATTGTTTTCGTCCTTTCACATAATCACTGATCATATTGCCCACCAGTACACCCGGATGGTTGAAGGAGAGATATGCGTGTGCGAGGTAATTGATAAGGGATTGATTTGATCTCCGGCAAATTTACAGGATCAGCCCGCCTTTTTTTTATTTACATAAAACCGCCAGGAGAAAACCGCCGGGATCAGTACCATGGCCATAACACCGCTCATGAATACAGCAAATGCAGCTTTTTGCGGAAGTATAAAGCAGACGATACCGAGCAGTATACCACCGATGAACCAGATCCTGCCAGCCAGCGCATGCGTGGCTTTCCAGTTATCCGGATCTTCAAGCGTCCAGGGCAACCGCATGCCGGCAAAATAGTTAGGCTTCAGGTTGGGCATATAATTTCCGATCACTGCCAGCAGGAGACAGACCGCAGCAAGTACAAAACTGGTATTCATTTTTGAACCACCGTTTATTGCACTGTAAATGATAAAGCAGGTGAGGGCGGACAGAAAGACTGTTACCGCGAAACCGATCTTGCGGAAGCGGCCGGTATTTTCCTGCGCGTATCGTTTCGGATCGATCCGGTTAATATTTGCCATCAGGTAGTATACACCCAGACTCACCACAAAGAGGATACCGGTCAAAAGGGCCAGTTCCGATTTGTTGCCATACCGGTCTGGATCACCGTTGACGGTAAAATGAATGGCCACTTTATCAGGCACCTGCTTCCATACCAGGGCAATGTAAATAGCCGGAAGCAACGCAACCAGCCAAACCAATCTTGTAATAAGTTTATTCATCTTATTTCTTTTTTGTCTTGAATTGTAAGAACCACTTCATGATCTCATCCACCACCGTTGTATTGAGCGAATAATAAATATACTGTCCTGATTTCTCAGCCGTCACCAGTCCGGCCTGTTTCAGCAGGTCCAGGTGATGTGAAATACTGGGACCTGAAATTGTGAAATGTTCCACGATTTCCCCTGCTGTCATGTCCCGCTGTTGCAACAGCTCCAGTATCTCCCGACGGGTCGGATCATTCAATGCCTTGAAGACAATATTCATCCCTTTTAATTATATATTTAGACAAATATCTAAATATATTTTTGTATGGCTGAATTTTTTTCGACATCGGGAGTGATGCATGGATAGCCGGCGATTACGTATGCTGAACGGTTAAAGCAGGTTAGGGCCTGTTAACATGCCTTAACAAAGACCCCCGTTAATCATAATTGTCTTGTCTTCGCCTGTAACCAAATTTACC
The DNA here is from genome assembly GCA_943370345.1 of Chitinophaga pinensis. Taxonomy (GTDB): domain Bacteria; phylum Bacteroidota; class Bacteroidia; order Chitinophagales; family Chitinophagaceae; genus JJ008. Next base: position 2,519 of record CALRQQ020000276.1, on the reverse strand, counting down.
TTTGTTCCGTCACACTGATGAAACAGTCGATAGTCATTAGTCGAAAATCGGTAGTAGCCTGTATTAACCTTTTAAACCGCTGAATTTTTTGAACCCCTTAAACCTCTTGAACATGAAAAACATCCTCCTTGCACTCGTGCTGCTGGTAAGTTCCTTTGCCGGAAATGCCGCTGATGAAAATGTAAATGAAAAAGTACTGAATGCTTTTAAGACGGAATTCACAGCTGCCAGCCAGGTAGCGTGGTCCACAGGTCCGAATTATTATAAAGCCTCTTTTGTATTCAATGACCGGCATGTGTTTGCCTTTTATTCTACTGAAGGACGGCTGCTCGGTCTGACCCGCTATATTACATCGGCCGAACTGCCGTTGAAACTGCAGGCCGACCTGAAGAAAAATTATGATACCTACTGGATCTCCGATCTGTTTGAAGCGGCCCGGGAAGAAGGCACTTCCTATTATATCACCCTGGAAGATACCGATAGCCGCCTGGTGCTCAAAGCTTCGGCAGATAACCAATGGACGGTATACGAAAAGACAAAGAAATCCTGAACGGCTTAGTTTTGGTGTGTGGTAAAACAACCCTGGTCTGCGTCTGCAGCCGGGGTTTCTTTTTATAAAAATCTCCCTAAAACAGTACTTTTGCGCACCGCATTGTCTCACCCTATTGTGATCCGAAGGCGGGTTCAAAAACAGACACACAATGAACAAAGGTCCTGTTTCTCAATTTATTCAGCATCATTACCGTCACTTCAACGCTGCCGCATTGGTGGATGCCGCCAAAGGCTATGAACAACACCTGCTCGAGGGCGGCAAAATGATGATCACCCTGGCTGGTGCCATGAGCACAGGCGAACTGGGTATTTCCCTTGCCGAAATGATCCGTCAGGGAAAAGTGGATATTATCAGCTGTACAGGTGCCAACCTGGAAGAAGATGTCATGAACCTCGTGGCACACTCGCATTACAAACGCATTCCCAACTACCGGGACCTGACTCCCCAGGAAGAGTGGGACCTGCTGGAAAATCACTACAACCGGGTAACCGATACCTGTATCCCGGAGGAAGAGGCTTTCCGTCGACTGCAAAAGCACCTGGTCAAACAGTGGAAAGATGCTGAAGCGGCTGGGGAACGCTATTTCCCGCACGAGTTTTTATACAAGACCGTCCTGAGCGGTGAGTTGCAACAATATTATGAGATCGATCCTAAAGACAGCTGGATCATTGCTGCCGCAGAGAAGAATATTCCGATCGTGGTACCGGGTTGGGAAGACAGTACCACTGGTAATATCTTTGCCAGTTATGTGATCAAGGGTGAACTGAAAGCCTCAACGGTTAAGAATGGTATTGAATATATGGTATGGCTGGCTGACTGGTATCGCCAGAACTCCGGAGGTAAAGGAGTTGGTTTCTTCCAGGTGGGTGGCGGTATCGCCGGTGACTTTCCGATCTGTGTGGTGCCGATGATGTACCAGGATCTGGAATGGCATGATGTGCCTTTCTGGAGTTATTTCTGCCAGATCAGTGATTCCACCACTTCTTACGGATCTTATTCAGGGGCTGTACCGAATGAAAAGATCACCTGGGGTAAACTGGATATCAATACGCCGAAGTTCATCGTGGAAAGTGATGCTACTATCGTGGCTCCGTTGATATTTGCCTGGGTATTGGGTTGGTAAAAACTGAACAAACGTATAAAATGGAAGAACCCCGTACAACGAGTTGTGCGGGGTTCTTGCTATTTAGAAGGTAGGGATCAAAATCTTCAATATTCTTTCGTATCCATAAGACAGAACTATGACTCCGGAAGTTGCGTTAGGTTTAAAATAAATTTATAGCCACGGATGAGATTGCCGTCGGCTTATGAATCAGGCGACGAATGCACACGAAAGGCCACGAAAAATACAAACCATGGATAAACCCGGATTGTATTCTCAAAACACTAAGCGACCTTACTTATTAAGGAATATTAATCCGTGTCTCTCTGAGGATTCGTGGCCACCCCTTGCCGCAGAAAAACCCGGATTCCCCTGTCAGCTGTTCAGTTCCTTTTTTATTTTCTGTGCTTCACTGGCACTCTGTAATCCGGCGAACACCAGATAGATCACGATACCTTTTACAAGAAAGCCACTTAGTAGAGCCGCTCCGCCAGTGACCACGGCCACATAGATCCAGATACCGGTAATGATCACGGCACAAAGTATCATGGATAACATGGCTTCTTTTAATGCCAGAAAGGCAAGTCCGACAAAAAGCAGGGGGATGACCGCAATAACGATCAGGGTGGTCAGATTCACTGCATTTGATGCCACAAGTTGTAAGAGGTCACTCAGGAAAAAGATGATAGCCAGCGTAAATAATTTATTCCTGACTTTTTTGATCTCTATAGCCAGTATTTGCTTCTGGGTATCCTGGTAGTTGTCAAATATGTCCGAAACAACGCTTTCTTCCTGTGGATCTTGTTGCATGTGATTGGTTTCAGCTAATATACCACATTCTATGATTTGTCTGAGGGAGATTAA
>CALRQQ020000275.1:0-5336 GCA_943370345.1 Chitinophaga pinensis | reverse complement strand
CTTAAAGAAGGCAAGACCTCTGTATTGAGTGGGGTGCCCGTTTCGCTGCCGGCCATGGTCAAGGCCCAGCGCCTGCAGGAAAAAGCGAAGCAGGTGGGATTTGAATGGGATAATAAAGAGCAGGTATGGGAAAAAGTAGAGGAGGAGATGAATGAACTGAAAGAGGCTATTCTAAGTGGCAGTCCGGATAAAACGGAGGAAGAGTTTGGAGACCTGGTCTTTTCCCTGATCAATTACGCACGGTTTTTGCAGGTAGATGCCGAGAATGCACTTGAGCGCACCAATAAAAAATTCATCCACCGGTTTACCAGTATGGAAAAGATCGCCCTTGAAAACGGCAAGCCTCTGAATGAGATGACGCTTCAGGAAATGGATGCCATCTGGAACCAGATCAAAAAACAGCGAACCGAATAAGTGAAGCCTGCTTCAAATAAGAACAAATGGGGTAAGTATATCTTCCTGGCTCTGGCGGTAGTGCTGTTCGCATTGTCCTTTTTCTTCAATACGCTTTATTCCAGCCGGACTTCGGTAGCCCGGGAAGCCGCGCTGGCCGAAAAGTTTATCCGAACTGAACAGCAGGACTTTACTGATTTTCTTGGGAATGCCGCCCTCGTCGAGCGGCTGGCCAATAAAAAAGAGACATATGAAGAATTGCTGAATTTTACATCAAAGAAATACGGGATCTTCCTGTTTGAAACAGCCGATTTCGGTGAGATCAATATGCTCCGTTGGAGTGATCAGCTTATCACACCTCCCACTGAAATGTTTACCGCTCCTGACGGAGAGTATTTCACCAAGCTTTCTAATGGTTGGTATTATGTGATCAAACGGACCATCAACGGGGCCGGGGCCGACCTGGCTTTTGCCATGATACCCGTTTGGTCGGAGTTTTTCATTGAGACAGATTACCTGCCGCAACAATTTATTTTCAGCGAAGATGCTGCCAGACGGGTTCGTATCAGTGAATCCGTCACTGAATTCCCGATCAGGACGCTTTCGGGTAAGACCCTTTTTTATCTTGAGAAAAAGACGGTGTCGGCCGTTCCCTTCAATGACCATCTCACGATCTGGCTCCGGTTTGGCGGCCTGCTTTTTCTGTTATTGTTCATTCACCTGGTAGCCGAAAACCTGGCTAAACGATCGGGACCGTGGCGGGCCATTGGTGGACTTTTCATACTACTCCTGCTTATCAGAGGGCTGACCTATATGTTCCCGCTTTTATTGAATCTACGTCAGTTTGAATTGTTCAATCCCGTTATTTACGGTTCCGATCCGATACAACGATCATTGGGTGACCTGCTGATCAATGCCTCCCTGTTATGTTGGGTTGTCTTGTTTGCCTGGTATAAGTTGCGTGACCGTGAACATCCATTTTCGTCCATGCCACCCCGCTGGCACTGGTTACCCGCTGTGCTCTCACTGGTATTTCTGATCTTTTCCAGTTTTGTACTGGCCAATGTGGTCCGTAGTATGGTGGCCGATTCAAAAATATCGTTCGACGTGACCAATTTCTTTGGTCTTGACCGCTATACAGTAGCCGGTTTTGTAGTGCTGGCCTGTTTATCTGTATCCTACTATTATCTCTCCCAGCTATTATACCAGTTCATTTTTCCGCTTTTTGCGGGTCGTGATTACCTGATCTATTTTTTCATAGGGGTAACAGGACTTATCTATCTCACCAGCCGCTCCGGGCATCCACAGGTTCTTTTCTACCTGCCGGTCTTATGCTGGTTGCTGGTGTACACCTGGCTGATACGGAAGCAAAGCAGTATCTTCAACCGGCTCCGGGTGAATATCGGCGGGATGCTGGCCTGGCTTTTTATTTTCTCTGTATCAATCGCGGTGATCATGCTTTCAGAGAATAAAAAAGTGGAGTGGGAGAAGCGAAAACGGATGGCGGACAAGATGGCGCAGAGTACCGACCGGTCCAGTGAGATGCTGATGAGTATAGCAATTCAGTACCTCGATGCAGATTTCCTTCGTGAGAACTTCAACCGTTTCGGGAGTCCGGAGAGCGGTAAAAAGATCCGCGACAGTATCATTGCGGATAATTACCGGGGCTACCTGAACCGTTACGATACACGCCTCTATGTATACGATGAATTCAACCGCCCCCTTTTCAATGATGATGTAACCACTTATGAGTCGCTCAATACGATCCTGACTGTACAGGCCAAGAAAACGGATGTAGAAGGTTTGTATTACTACGAAACAGCGCTTGATAAATACAATTATATCACCCGTCGCGATATCACTGACACCAGTAACAACCGGTTGGGTACTTTTTTCATTGTATCCAATCCGAAAATATACAGCAATGAAGCCCTGTTCCCGGAATTGTTCCGGCAGTTCAAACAGATGGATCCGGAGAATTCGCCGACCTATTCTATAGCGGTTTATAGTGGCGGACGACTGATCTCCCCGCCCGGCAACTATTCATTTCCTATCTGGCTGAAACCGGAAGAGTTGCCCCGGAATGAATACGAACAGCGGACCAATGGCGATTTCAACGAACTCTGGTTCAAATCTGGTAATGAAAAAGTGGTGGTGATCGCACGGAAAAAAGAAACGTTCATTCAGGCGATCACCCTGTTCTCCTATATCTTTTGTTCTTTCCTCTTCATCGTCGCCGTTGTGCAGTTGCTCGGATTTGCATTTCGTACCTGGCTGGATGGGGTCGGATTGCGCCGTATGTTTCAACTGACCATCCGTAAACAGATCCACAGTACCTTCATTTTTATCAGTGTCTTCTCATTTATTGTGATCTTCTTTGCCACAGTGTCTTCCTTTATCAGCCGGTATGAGCAGAATAACGGGGAAAAACTGAGCCGGACGATGAAGATCATGGTGAATGAGATGCAGAAGAAAATGGCGGATCATACTACGTTTGATGATGTGATCAAGATCTATGACTCTGTTTCTAATACAGGGCTGCAGGGACTGGTGGACGAGGTGTCCGATATCCATGGAGTGGATGTGAATGTATATGACCTCTCTGGCAATCTGCAGGTGTCTTCCGAAGGCAATGTATATAATAAAGGTGTACTGAGTAAAAAGATGGACCCGATGGCCTATTATAACCTGGAGAAGCTCCGGAAAGTACTTTACCTGCAGAAGGAAAAAGTGGGGACCTTTTCCTTTTATAGTATGTATAGTCCGGTCAGGGATGCAGAGGGACAGGCCTATGCCTATATCAATATTCCGTATTTCACATCCCAGCCCGAACTCGAAAAAGAGATCTCCAATTTCCTGGTGACGATCATCAACCTGAATGCGTTTATATTTCTGATCGCCGGATTATTGGCCGTATTTATTACAAACCGGATCACGGATTCATTCTCACTGATCAGTGATAAGATGAAAGAAGTGAATCTGGGTAAGATGAACGAAGCGATCAACTGGAACCGGAATGATGAGATCGGCGAATTGGTACAGGAGTATAACAAAATGGTGGCCAAACTCGGGGAAAGTGCAAATGCACTCGCCAAAAGTGAAAGAGAGGGCGCCTGGCGGGAGATGGCAAGACAGGTGGCACATGAGATCAAGAATCCGCTTACGCCGATGAAACTGAGTATTCAGTATCTGCAGAAAGCTATTAATAATAACCAGGAGAATGTGAAGGAGTTGTCTTCGAATGTAGCCAATACACTGGTGGAACAGATCGATCACCTTTCCAAGATAGCTGCTGATTTTTCGCAGTTTGCCAATATCGGAAATACACATACCACGCAGTTCGATCTGCATGAAGTCATCTATTCACTCCGGGAACTTTACGCAGCCAACGAGAAAGTGAGTTTTGCCTGGAACCCGGCTCCGGGACAGGTCATATTGCAGGCCGATAAAACTCAGATGAACCGGCTCTTTACCAACCTTTTTGCCAATGCAGTGGAAGCCTGCAGCGGTAAGCCGCATTGCCATATCATTATTAATGAGCAACGGGAAGGGGATACGATACAGATCAGTATCCGCGATAACGGCGAAGGGATACCTGCGGATATGCAGGAACGGATCTTTGTACCCAATTTTACTACTAAGTCTTCCGGTACAGGCCTGGGGCTGGCCATGTGCAAAGGTATTGTGGAGCAGGCTAAAGGCCGTATCTGGTTTGAGACATCCTTGGGTGCCGGTACTGTATTCCATGTGGAATTGCCCATACTGTCTTCGTAATTCTGCAGGACAATCTGCATTACCCGTTCCTTCAATCAATAAGATATTCACATTTAGGCACTGTATTCAACAGTTACGGGTGCATGGCATTTTTTTTGATTCTTTCTGGCAGCACCATATATCCTGTCGGGTTTCACCAACCCGGTTAAGACACTGATTACATGAAAGACTTCAATCGCTTCCTGGTGAGTCCTAACCCGGCCCCGCTGAACGCAAGTATTACCGTAGTATTTCCGGCAGATCCTGTGGTTCAGGAAACCTACCTGATCACGGATGATGATGGTCACCTGATCCGTCGTGGGCGTATTCCGGATCGGGATCGTGAACTGTTCCTTAGTACCGGCGGTATGCGGGATGGGGTGTACTGGCTGATCGTTGGAGAGAGCCGGGAAAGGTTTACGATACGCTGATCATATTCCTCCTTTTTTTGCTTGGATCTGTTGGCAGTCTGCTCAGCAGAAACGTATTGCTGCAGGTATATACTTTTGGTTCACGGCAAGGGTAAACCCCGGGTTTAGTAAAAAGGTACATGAAAAATCTCCGGTGATTGACAATCACCCGCTATTTTTATTATATTCGCCCGCATTAAATTAAAGCATATCCAGCGATTTTTTTCTTAGAATGCCTGATTACAAAGGAAAATATGAAAGCCTGGTAAGGCTGGCATCTGATGGCTGTATCATATATGATACAGGCGGGAAGATCCTCGAATTCAATGAAGGTGCCTGCCGGCACCTGGGCTACACTCCTGAAGAATTTAAACAACTTGATCTGTACGATCTGTTTCCGGAAGAGGATCTGGGGAAACGTCCACTTCGTTTTGACCTGATGAAAAACGGGGATATGGCAAAAGATTACCGGCGGATCAAACGCAAGAGCGGGGATGTCTACCTGATCGAATTGAATTCCCTGATGTTGCCTGATGGGAATATCATGGCCCTGGCCACTGATGTAACGGAGAATGCCAAGATCCGGAAAGAATTACGGATGAAAGAGCATGCTATTGCCAGCTCTATCAGTGGTATGGGAATCACGGACCTGGAAGGCCGGATCATCTATGTCAATAAAGCGTTGTGTGATATGTGGGGTGCTGCCACCGAACAGGAATTGCTGGGGCGAAACGTGCAGGAGATGTTTGAGGGCAATGAGGTATTGGAGATACTTCCCGG
>CALRQQ020000274.1:0-5339 GCA_943370345.1 Chitinophaga pinensis | reverse complement strand
ATGACGCCAGTGTATACCGCAGTGCCGTGGCCGGAGGTTATTATGTAAAACAGGAGATCCGTTTTCCGGCGGGTGAATTCCGGGAAGGAGCAAATATTATTTCATTCCGGTTGCCGGATGTTAAGGAGGGGGGCGGAATTATGTATGATGTGATAAAACTGGAAGTCAGCAAATGAGTAGCGTACGACGATATGGAATAGTAACGATCATACTGGTGGGATTGCTTTCTCTTCAGCCGCAGCAAACTGTAACAAAGGAAGTACTGCTTTTCAGTGATGATTTCTCCGGTAATGAATCCGCTAAAAATTATATCATCGAGAAAAGCGATAAGGATACGAATGCGGTGCATTTCACGGATGGGCAACTGCAACTCGATTCCGAAGGGGGACTGACCGTATGGTACCGGGAGAAGCTGAAAGGGGATATCCGGATTTCATTTGACCGGATGGTCGTAATGGAAGGCGGGCCGCATGACCGGCTCAGCGATCTGAATCAGTTCTGGATGGCCAATGATCCCTCTGGTAATATGTTTAATCGCACGGGTGGTTTCCGGGAATACGATAGTCTGCTGATGTATTATGTAGGCATGGGCGGTAATTATAATAAAACCACCCGGATGCGGCGGTATGACGGGAAAGGAACGTTGGCCATAGTGGGCGAGTATACAGACAGTTCACATTTACTGAAACCCAACCATTGGTATCATATTGATATCATCACCCGAAAAGGGATCAATAGTTTTGTGGTGGATGGGGTAAAATATTTTGAGTACGAAGACAAAAATCAGATCGGGTCCGGCTGGTTTGCTTTCCGCACTACAAAGAGCCGGCAACGGATCGATAACCTGAAAATCTATGCACTTGAATAAATTAATAAAAGCGGGTTGGTTACTGATCTGCTTCTTGTCAACGACCAGTATCGCGGTGGCTCAACCAGGCGACAGTCCCCGGTTATGGCACAATAAAGAACGCAAAGTACATTACCTGCCTGACGGCAAGGATTTTGTTTGTGTGAATCCGCATATGCGTTTCAACCGGGCCCTCTATGGTACCAATACCGCCTTCAGAGTAGAGGCAGGGGATCTGCCTGAATTTGCCATGTATATGCCGGGCATGGGAGGTAATCTGCGTTTTGCCCTGATCAATAAGGATAAACATAAATGGCTGATCGAAGCTACAGCGATCAGTGCCCGTTATCGTCCGGGCAGTATGATCTATGAAATAAAAGATCCCTTGCTGGGCAATGGATCACTGAGCATCACGGTGCTTGCTTTATCATCTGCAGAGGGGATGGTCATTAGAATAAAGGGTAACCAGTTGCCATCAGATTTACAACTAGCCTGGATATTCGGTGGGGCGTCCGGAAAAAAATTCTCCCGTGATGGAGATATCGGAGCAGATCCTGAATCATCCTTTTACCTGAAATCGGAGAATTGCAGGGATAATAGTTACCGCCTTACTGGAAATTCATTTTTACTATCCTACGGTACCGGAAAGGTATTGACCGAGGAAGAGCGTTATGAGATTCAGACTAAACCGGAAAGTCAGCTCAAAGGGGAGATCCCTGCGAATGCCAAACAGCTGACTGGTTATTTCCCGAAATCTTCATCTGTGCGGTTGATGAATGCGGCGAATCTGAATGATATTTTCAGTGCCACTGATACGTCGAAGACAACACCCTGTGTGTCGGGCGCTTTCAATCCGGGCAATCAGGAGGAGTTTTTCATGATTCATAACACGGCTACATCGGTTTATCGTTTAGTGGCAGCTGAATTTGACGAAGCGGAAAAAGCCCGTCAACAAATGGCTAACCGTATCGATGTCCGCACGCCTGATTCATTTCTCAATACACTCGGCGGGGCTTTATCCCTGGCCGCTGATGCCATCTGGGAGGATCCTTCTTATATGCATGGCGCTATTGCCTGGCGGATGCGACTGCCCGGTTGGCGGGGGGCTTATACAGCCGATGTACTGGGCTGGCACGACCGTGCGAGAACAAATTTTGATGCCTATGCTTTGTCACAGATTACGACGCCGGCTAAGACAGGTGTTGTGATGGATACGGCACTGAACCTGGCCCGTCATCTCGAGAAAGTAGGAACCCAATTATTCAGTGAAGGGTATATCAGCCGTAATCCAAATGGCGATATCCGGGCGCACCACTATGATATGAACCTGGTCTTTATTGATCAGCTCCTTACTCATTTCAACTATACGGGTGATACGGAGTATGTAAAAAAAATGTGGCCGCTGCTGGTAAGACACCTGGCCTGGGAGACCAATAACTTTGATATGGATGGGGACGGGCTCTATGATGCTTATGCCGCCATTTGGGCCAGTGATGCCATGCAATACAGCGGGGGAGGAGTGACCCATAGCAGTGCCTATAATTTCAGGGCTTTCAAAGAAGCAGCTGTATTGGCTAAACTGATCGGTGTAGATGGTTCGGCTTATGAGGAAGAAGCCACAAAGATCCTGAATGCCATGAACCGGCAATTGTGGATGAAAGACAAAGGCTGGTTTGCGGAATACAAGGACCTGCTCGGTAATAAATTACTGCATCCGGCTGCCGGTCTCTGGACCATCTACCATGCCATCGATAGTAAAGTGCCGGATCCCTTCCAGGCGTATCAGTCACTCCGATATATCGATAACCATATTCCACGTATACCGGTGATCGCCAAAGGCTGGAAGGAAAGAGGATTGTATCTCTACAGTGAAACCAACTGGCAGCCTTATACCTGGAGTCTGAACAATGTGGTGACCAGTGAGAACCTGCACACTGCATTGGCATACTGGCAAGGCAACCGGAAAGAAGAAGCTTTTCAGCTCTGGCGTAGTGCCATGCTCGAGACCATGTACCTGAGTGCTGGTCCGGGTAATTTTCAGCAGCTGAGTTTTTATGATGCCATCCGCGGTGAACTCTATCGTGATTTTGCGGATGGGATCGGAATGGTATCGCGCTCATTGGTGGAAGGCTTATTTGGGATTAATCCAAACGGACTTAAAAATGAACTGATCATCCAACCCGGTTTCCCGCAGCAATGGAACCAGGCCGGTATCACGACACCGGATATCCGTTTTGACTTTATACGCAAGGGGGATAAAGCAGAATACCGGATCCGTCAGTTCAATACGACCCGCAGGGTACGTTTGGTATTGCCAGTTGTAAAAGATCGTGTGGTGCAGGTGCTGGTGAATGGGAAGAAAGTAAACTGGAAAGCACTGCCTGATGCGATAGGCATTCCCCGGATAGAAATACAAACAACGGGAGCAGCCAATCTGATGATCGTTGTGGACTGGGCCGGTAAGCAACCAGTTCGCTTAAATAATGATATGTCGGTGGTGCCTGGTGAACAGATCCTGGAGCAGTCAGCACTGTTCAATCAGTCTAACCTATACGATCCGCAGGGCATACTGGAACAGCCAACAGGCGATGGAAAACTGGTAACGATACGTGTAGATAGTAAGCCCGGTCATCATACCTTGTTTGTTAAAACGAAACAAGGAGCCTTCACCTGGTGGCAACCGGTGGATATTTATATTTCATCCACACAACCTGCCGTTGAGCATCAGATTGTACAAGCAACAGCCATCAATGAGAAAGTGGAACTGGGTCAGTTCTTTAATGATAAAGTGACCCATATTTTCAAACCGCAGTACAAGTCACCCAGACCAGTTTCGCCCACACTTCAGTTGCCGATACAGGGAATAGGAAACTGGGCTTATCATAGTGTACAATTTAATGTCATTGACAGCGGACTCCGTGCAAGGGCAGGGGTAAAGAATGAATGGACGACTTCGACAGGCATACCCTTCAATACGCCTTCAGATACCGCAAAGAACAATATTGTTTTCACGTCTATGTGGGATGCTTATCCGGATTCAGTCATGATTCCCTTAACCGGCAAAGCCTCCGAAGCCGCCTTCCTGATGGCGGGCAGCACCAATCCGATGCAGAGCCGGTTGGTCAATGGATTGATAAGGGTGAATTATACCGATGGCACATCCGATGTACTGGAGTTGCGCAATCCGGAGAACTGGTGGCCGATTGAACAGGATTACTATGTGGATGGCTTTGCGTTCACAACGGATGCCCCCAAGCCGATTCGCGTTTCGTTGAAGTCAGGCACCGAATTGCCGGCCAATTATAAATACACTGGTATCAAGGGCTTTTCTAATTTCGGGATCGAAGGCGGTGCGGCTACAATACTGAACATGCCACTCAATAAAAATAAAACCTTAAAAAACCTGGTACTGCGGTCCGTAGCCAATGATGTGGTGATCGGTTTGATGGGGTTGACATTAATCAGATAATACAATGAAAAAGGTATTCGCTTCTTTATGTGCATTTGTGATCACTGCTACGGCTGTTGCCCAATCCGACAGTATCTGGCTCTTTTCCTATTTTAAGAATAACGGGCAGGACGGGTTGCATTTTGCCTCCAGTACTGATGGATTAAAATGGAAAGCACTGAAGAATGACAGTTCGTTCCTTACCCCCACCGTATCCAAAGACAAACTGATGCGGGACCCTTGTATCCTGCGTGGACAGGATGGGAAATTCCACATGGTATGGACCGTAAGCTGGAATGACCGCGGTATTGGTTATGCCAGTTCGGATGATCTTGTGCACTGGAGCGAACAACAATTCATTCCCGTCATGATGCACGAGGATTCGGCCCGCAACTGCTGGGCGCCGGAGATCACCTGGGACCGGAAGAAAAAGCAATACATGATCTATTGGGCCACTACCATTCGTGGCAAGTATCCGGAAGACCCGACGGTAGAAAGCGGCTATAATCACCGGATGTATTATGTAACGACCAAAGATTTTAAAACATTCAGCAAGACCGCCATGCTATACGACAAAGGCTTCAATGTGATCGATGCCAGCATCCTGCCTGTGGGTAAGCAGTATGTGATGTTCCTCAAGGATGAGACCCGCAATCCTCCGCAGAAGAATATCCGGGTGGCTTTCAGCAAAAAACTGACCAAAGGTTTTTCCGATCCCTCTGCCCCCATTACCGGTAACTACTGGGCCGAAGGGCCTACGGCCTTATACAAGGACGGTCAGTGGATCGTGTACTTCGATAAATACCGCGATCATAAATACGGGGCGGTAAGCTCCACCGATCTGAAAACATGGACCGATATCTCCGATCAGATCAGTGTACCGGCCGGACTGCGGCATGGGACGATTTTTCGGGTGAGTAAGGAGGAGTATGAGAAAGTCTTCTCAGGTAAGTAGCGCAGGATGCAACAGGATGCAATCCCGGGTTTACCGGATTACTTTAATGTAATAATTGCTTGTTATGCGACGCCTGCTTAGTGCTCTGC
>CALRQQ020000273.1:0-5344 GCA_943370345.1 Chitinophaga pinensis | reverse complement strand
ACTTTGCCGAATTACTGACGATGGTGAATACGGATAAAGTATGGGCAGAACCGGCCCGGTTCACGGCCACAGCATTTGCAGCAAAAGGTCAGCCAGCTTATATCTACCTGTTCGGTTATGTGTCACCATCCATGCAACAAAGAATGCGGTTTGGTGCGGCACATGCCTCAGAAATTCCCTATGTATTCAATACGCTGAGAGGCATCAATGGTGCTGCTGTGCTTCCCGCTGACCGGGAAGTGGCCCGGTTGATGAACAGCTACTGGATCAATTTTGCGAAAACAGGTAACCCCAATGGTCCGGGACTTCCCTCCTGGCCATCGTACAACCCGCAGGACAACAGGATAATGGAGTTTCAGCCGGATGGCAAGGCAGTTGGTAAGCCAGACCCGAAAAAGGCAAGACTTGACCTGATTGAAAAGGCGGTGAGTTCCGGTAACTTACAGTAATCAACATTGCTTATTGTAAAAGTCAGTATACGCTGGTAGTTTCAGGAAATTTCAATCAATCAGGAATAATGGTAGAAAATACAGTAAGCCGTATACCACCTGGTCAAAGAGATAATCAGAGCTTTGCGTTACTAAATGGGAAAAATGGAATATGTAACACTTAATAATGGAATTGAAATGCCGCTGCTTGGGTTTGGTGTATTTCAGGTAACCGATCCGGCCGAATGTGTACAAAGTGTAACCGACGCGATCAACACCGGGTACCGCCTGATTGATACCGCTGCCAGTTACGGAAATGAAGAAGCGGTGGGTGAAGCCATAAAAAACAGTGCGGTACCCAGAGAGGAACTTTTTATCACTACTAAGGTCTGGGTACAATCTGACGGATATGACGGCACCATGAAGTCCTTTGAAAAATCGTTAAGCCGTTTACAACTGGATTATCTTGATTTATACCTGTTGCATCAGCCTTATGGTGATGTATTTGGTGAATGGAAGGCCTTACAGCAATTATACAGGGAAGGGCGCATCCGGGCGATCGGTGTCAGTAATTTTCAGCCTGACCAGATCATGAACCTGATGGTTCATCACGAGATCACTCCGGCAGTCAACCAGATCGAAACACACCCCTTCCATCAGCAAATTGAAACGCAACAGTTTTTAGCGGATAATAAGGTACAAATAGAATCATGGGGGCCATTTGCCGAAGGCAAGAACGGAATCTTTCAACATGAGTTATTGGTATCAATCGCCGGCACCTATTCAAAAAGTGTCGCACAGGTAGTTCTTCGCTGGCTTTTACAAAGAGGGATAGTAACCATTCCAAAATCCGTACGAAAAGAAAGGATCGCGGAAAATTTCAACATCTTCGATTTCGCATTAACATTAGAAGATATGGAATCTATCCGGACATTGGATATGAAAACCAGTTCTTTTTTCGATCATCGTGATCCGGCCATGGTGAAATGGCTGAGCGAACGCAAGATAATATAGCCCGGACCAACCCTTATACAGCTCATTAACCTTTCAAAATCTTAAAACATGAAATCATACATCATCGGACTTTTTTTAATCCTGCTTGCAACACCGTTCTGCTTTGCCCAGCAAAACAACAGTAAAGTCACTGAGCAGGAGATCACCCTTCTCTCCAAACAAAAATGGCAGTGGATGGCGGATAAGAACACCGATTCCCTGAATCAGCTATTTGATGAAAAATCAATGTTCGTGCATATGGGCGGCAGCTGGGGAAAGACCCAGGAATTAAAAGTGATCAAAGAAGGGACGATCTGGTACAAGAAGGCGGAAGTATACTCAGTGATAGTGAACATTATTGGCAATACGGTCATTCTTTTAAATGAAATTGACCTGGTGGCGGTGGTTGGAGGCAATGAAGTGGTGAATCCTTTTATGGTAACAGAAGTGTATGTTAAAGAGGGCAATAAATGGAAAATGGGTTCACTCACTTTTTCAAAACTGATGCGGCCGGTAAAGCTGGCCACTCCCCCGGCTGCTAATCCGTCCCATTAACTCCAAAAATTACTTTTATGAAAAGGCGTAATCTTTTTAAAACAGGTTTGGCTTTAGCAGGTGGCAGTCTGCTGGCTTCGGCTTCCGGTGCCCGGGCGGAAACTGAACACAATTTGAACAAGCCGACTGACACTCCCTCATCGATCGTTAAAGGCAGACGCAAGCTGGGGCAAAAACTTGAAGTATCCAGTATTGGCCTGGGGGTACAGAACATGCCGCGTACCTATCAAACGACGATCCCTTCCCGGCCGGAAATGATCAATATTATCCGTAAAGCGTATGAGAATGGCGTTACGTTGTTTGATACAGCTGAAGTGTATGGGCCTCTGGAAAGTGAGCGGATTCTTGGCGAAGCGGTAGCACCTTTCCGGGATAAAATTGTCATCGAAACAAAATTCTTCAGAAGCCGGCCTGAACAATTGAAGGAGGTAGTGGAGGGAATGTTGAAACGCTTACGCACCGACCGCATTGATCTGTTATACCAACACCGGGTAAATCGCGAAGTACCTATCGAAGATGTTGTGGGCGCAATTAAAGATCTAATGACAGAAGGGAAAGTATTGCATTACGGTCTTTCCGAACCGGGCCTGCAAACCATCAGAAGGGCACATGCCACGCACCCGGTTACCGCCATTCAAAATGAATATTCACTGTTGTGGCGTGGCCCTGAAAAAGCCGTCCTTCCGCTTTGTGAGGAACTGGGCATTGGCTTTGTGCCCTGGAGTCCGTTGGGCGTTGGATTTCTCACCGGCGCCATAGATGCAAATACCCGATTTGCCCAGGGCGATATCCGTGGCGGAGAAGGCCGGTTTACTCCGGAAAATCTGCCGAATAACCTGGCCCTTGTTGCATTGATTAAAAAGTGGGCGGAGCAAAAATCAGTTACCCCTGCACAAATTTCACTTGCCTGGCTGCTTGCCCAAAAACCCTGGATCGTACCCATTCCCGGTACCACACAGATGGCACATATGCTGGAAAACAATGGTGCTGACCAGGTAAGGCTGAGTGTTGACGAATGGGCAAGTTTCAATACGGAATTAGCTACTATTGAAATTAAAGGATTGCGTCTTCCTCAGGGTGTGCTGAACATGTCTGATGTGAAAGCCCCTGAAAAGAAATAACAACAGCTGTCAATAGTAAATCAGTTATTATAACCCGATAGTATATGCATAAACACAATTACCGGAAACGGACCTTTATTGTACCTCTTGCCTGTTCAGTAATGGCAATCGTATTTGCTTCCTGTTCTGGTTCCCGTACAACTGCAGGCACCAAACCACTGCTCATTCAGGAGCAGGGCAGTTTTGCTGCAGGGGGTACGATGATCAGTAACCCCGGTACATTTAATCCTTACAAACCCACCCCTGATGGTCAGACCCTGCGGGGCGATCATGCCTATGTATTTTACCAGGTTCCGGTCAAACCCCGGAAATATCCCCTGATCATGTGGCATGGGTTTGGTCAGTTTTCAAAAACCTGGGAAACAACACCGGATGGCCGGGAAGGGTTTCAGAATATTTTTCTCCGGGAAAAATACAGTGTGTACGTGATTGACCAGCCGAGAAGAGGCGATGCAGGACGGAGTACCGTGGCAGCAACAATTGCCCCGACACCGGATGAGCAACAGTGGTTTGGTACTTTCAGGCTGGGGATCTGGCCAACTTATTTTGAAGGTGTTCAGTTTGCCCGTGACAGCAACACACTCAATCAGTATTTCCGGTCCATGACACCCAGCATCGGGCCCATTGACATCAATGTAACAACCGATGCGGCATCCGCTTTGTTAACGAAAACCGGTCCGGCGATCCTGGTTACCCATTCTCATTCAGGGGGCATGGGCTGGCTGACCACTGTAAAAAGTCAGCAGGTAAAAGCCATTGTATCGTATGAGCCTGGCAGCGGTTTTCTTTTTCCCGAAGGGGAAGTACCCGCCCCGATGGAAAGTGCGGGCGGCACACTGACTGCTTCTGCAATCCCGCTGACAGATTTTATGAAACTCACCAAAATTCCTATTATCATTTACTATGGTGATAATATTCCGGCTACTCCATCGGCCAACCCCGGTGCGGATGGCTGGCGGGTTCGTCTGGCAATGGCGAGGTTGTGGAGAGATGTGGTGAATAAGTATGGAGGAGATGTGACCGTTGTTCATTTACCCGAGATCGGTATTAAAGGTAATACGCATTTCCCCTTCTCCGACCTGAACAACCTGGAGATCGCCGGCCTGATGTCGGCCTGGCTAAAGGATAAAAAACTTGATCAGTGAAAAAAAACAATGCAGGTATGAAGAAAATTATAACAACCCTCGTTTTTATGACAGCGATAATCACACTCTCAGCACAAACCAAAAACGGGAATCCGTTTGGATTGGTGTATGGCGGAGCAATTACAGCAAACAGTCCGGGTAAAGTAAATATACATCCGGTCAGTTACCAATTGAATGGCCTGAAGATAGCCGCTAATGTATATACACCTGCCGGCTATGATAGCACAAAGAAATACCCGGTACTGGTAGTGGCGCATCCGAATGGGGGTGTTAAAGAACAGGTAGCGGGATTATATGCACAGCGACTCGCTGAACAGGGGTATATCTGTATTGCAGCAGATGCATCTTACCAGGGTGCCAGCGAAGGATTGCCCCGTAATACCGACAAACCGGCCAACCGGATTGAAGATATCCGGGGTATGGCGGATTTTATTGCCCGCTATGCTGGTGCGGATGCGGAGCGGTTAGGCCTATTGGGCGTTTGTGGAGGCGGTGGCTATGCCCTTGCTGCAGCACAAACAGATAAACGCTTTAAAGTGGTAGCCACCCTGAGTATGTTCAATTCAGGTATTGTACGACGCGATGGTTATATGAATTCTCAAGTGAACACTTTACCACAACGACTCAAACAGGCAGCAGAGGCCCGGGCTAAAGAAGCTGCAGGTGGCGAAGTCCTCTATATAGGCGGCACCAGCATGACGGATGCCCAGGTAGCTCAGTTGCCATTCGAATTATACCGGCAGGGTTATGAATATTACAACAAGACACATGCTCATCCCAACTCCAGCAGCCGGTATACCATGAGCAGTATTATTGACCTGGCAGCCTTTGATGCCTGCACCAATATGCGGCTCATTGATCAGCCCTTACTGATGATCGCCGGCAGTAAGGCCGATTCATATTACATGACCGACAGTGCATATAAAGCGGCAAGCGGTACCACAATAAAGGAATTGTTCCTGATCGAAGGCGCCACCCATATTGAAACATATTGGGTACCGGCCTATGTGGATAAGGCGGTTAGCAAACTCAGTTCCTTCTTTGTAAAGCATCTGTAATATCATTCCGGATAACCGGTCCTAAATATTTTTCGTATGCTGAA
>CALRQQ020000272.1:0-5391 GCA_943370345.1 Chitinophaga pinensis | reverse complement strand
CCCTAACGCTACATCTGAAAAGCTGACAGGGACAAATCCTGCACCATAACCAAAATCTTTTACAGACAACCACTGAATCATACGGATGTTGAATACAAGCAAGGTGGTTTTGAATTCATTATTCCGGTCAACGCCAACGGGTCTGCTGCATTGTTTTCCGTCATATGGCTTCAGCATTCCGGCGATTTGATTGTCCAGCCCGGTTGCGGAACCCTGTAATTGTAATACTTCATTGTTCACGGCTGAATAGGGCGGGTTTTGCATAATCTTCCTGATGTTTTCCTGAAAGAAAATGGATCCCATAGTATTCTTAAGTGTATTATAATAGATCGCACTTGGAAAAGTTGCCTCTTTTTCATTGTCGTGTTCCCATATCGAGGGACAGATCATGACGAGACTGCTGCTGTTAACCCTTTCATTCATGATGAGATACCTTAGTCCGGTAAAGTTGTGGGTATCCCCAGTTTTAAGACCGCCATCAGGGCTTGCAGTGCCGGCTTTTTCCCGGCTATACCGTTCTGATATATTCATGGAATTATTTATTTCACCCATTGTCGGGCTATAAATATTCCTTGCCGGGGCGAGTGTATTGGGACCTGCATTCACCACATGCACGAAGTTGAGTATGATCTCATCGCCAACTCCGTCCATGGCAAAAATGTCGTCTCCGGTTTCCCTGTTACAAATAATTCCATGCATTCGTACACTGACCTTGCCGGATTGGGGAGGGGCTTGTGCTTCTGCCTGTATACCTGTTAACGCAGCGATCAGCAGCAGAATAATTGTCGATTTCATATATTTTATATTTTGAATGGTGATAATCGTTATGTCAGGAATTGGATCATTCTGCTTTCACAAAAAAATATTCCTGTCCGCTATATTGCTTGTTTTGCAGGTACAATATTCTTCCGTTTTTTACTGCCTGGTAATAGGCGTGATAGGCAGTTTGTTTTCCCTGTTGGTCAGTAAAACTCAGGTCCCAGTTGGTCAGTGAATAAGGCCCTTTATAGCTTTCACTGAAGAACTGTTGATTTCCCACCATGCCACTGGCACCTTTGTGTTCCAACACGAGTTGTCCATCTGTTCCTATAGTGATCTGGCTGCTTATTGAGATCGCATTCATGCCTGCATAATTGCCTGTATACACGTTATAATATTGGGCAAATCCTCCTTTTGACTCAGTCCATTTGCCTGTAATATCAGCAGGTGAAATTGCAAACCGGTTATAGCCGGTCATCAGTTCTGTTTTTTCGAGGTTCGGGAATTCTGCAGTATAGGATTCTTTTGAAGTGGTCCTGATTTCAACACAGCTGGCAATCCCGCTATTGATCAGAATCCGGAATGCGAGAAAAACCGGCTGCCCGCTTGTGTTATCTGTTCCTGTTGCTTCCATGAAATACGTGCGCTTATAGGCATATGGATCAAAGGGTAATTTCTGCACACTGCTGAATGTGTATCTGGGTACGATCAACAGGTTCCAGAAGTAATTCAGGATCGGATCGCCATCGCCACTCCTAAGTTCATCCGGAAGTGACACCGCATAATGCAGGTTAACTGTTATACCATTCTTCATCACTTGCACCCATTCAGCCTGTGGGGTGGCTACCCATCCGTCATCAAAGTTTGACGTGGCAATGGTTATGCCGTTCTGATTATTACCCGTTGGTACATTTATTTGCGGGGGAGAAACCTGACCTGTGTTTTGCTGATCGCCCAGCACAGGAGGATCCATCACAGGTGGCTGGACTGGTTGATTCATAGATGGATCTCCCTGTTGGGTATATACTTGTTGTTGTGGTTGTTCAGTTTGCGTCTGACCTCCTGTTTCACCAAAGTAAAGACTGATTTCTTTTTTATTTCCGCTCAGGTAAGCGATCAGCCGCGTATTGTTCCGGTCGATCCAGAAAAACTGGGGATCGCCGGTAGGAGGCGGAGAGACCATCCATCCCGCATTTTGCAACACCTGTTTCAAGGAGTCAAGCGTAGCACGTGTATCAGCGGAAGGAGGTATTATCAGCAATTCTGTTTTTCCAACATTCATACCCGCTTTTTTCGTTTCCATTTCCAGCAGGGTCTTTCCTGCCAGCTCGGAAAGGAACCGGCCATCCTGTTTGGTGCCGGCTGGTAAGACGATCCCGGTCAAAGGCGATTGTGTAACAGGGACCAGTTTTTTCTGGGCCTGAAGGAGGAGACTTGTAAAAGTCAAAATCAAGATGAGTTTTAGTTTCATATCCTGGTTGGTTTATGATCCCGTTACAACTTTTTCAGGTTTACAACGGAACCCTGTTCAGATTTTTTGTCAGCACCCATTTCCCACCACCCTTAGGGTTATTGCCACTGCCCTGGAGCCTTTGTGCTCTTGTAAAAATGGAGGTTTAGAAGGGGGTGGCCTATCCTGTAAAAACAGGAATTTTGGCGGCTACGTAAAAATCCCTGAAAAGGGGGAGCGTGACTGTAGTACAGAATCCTTTATTTGCAGTATAATGAGTATTAAATGAGCACAGGAAAAACGTTACGGTTGGGGCTACTTGCAGTTTTATGCTTGCCTGTGCTGTTATTCGGTCAGGGTACTACGAAGACGGACAGTTTACTGAAAGCGTTGTCTGTCGCCAAAAAAGATACCAATAAGGTCCTGCTTATCTATTCCATTGCCGGACAATTTGAGAATTCGGAACCTGATAAGGCAAAAGCTTATACTTCGATGGGGAAAACGCTGAGCCAGGAACTCGGTTATGAATCAGGTATCTGGAAAGCCTACCGGATGTTTGCATACATCAGTTCTTACCAGTCTAAGTTTGATTCAGTGATCTATTATAATAAACTGGTACTGGATCTGGCCCGTAAGCGGAAGGATTCTTTTAATATCGGGGTTTCACTTTTCAATATCGGTATCGGATTCAGGTTCTTGTCGGAACTGGACAGCGCCGTTCAATACACACTGCAGGGGACTAATATACTGGATGGGAAAGGTTATACAAATATTGAAAGTACCCTGAATGACGGGCTTCAGTCCTTATACCTTACCCTTGGCCAGTATGAAAAGGCGATACAATATGGAAACAAGGCGGTTGCACTTGCCCGCAAACTGCAGGATAAATCATCGCTGGTCAACGGACTCTCCAATCTTGGGTTGTCGTATTCTGAAACAGGCCGGCTGGCTGAGGCCAAAAAGATATTCAACGAAGCACTCAGTATCTCCGTATCTACAAATAACAAATCCATCGAGGCGGTGGTGCTGAATAACCTGTCTGATATTGCGATTAAGGAAAATCAGTTCGATCTGCTGAAAAGCTATGCAGACAGAAGTATTGCACTGTCTGTTGAAATGGAGGATGACGGAACCATGATAAGTGGTAAACTCTCGCTGGCCGCCTATCATCTCACTAAGCGGGATTTCGCCGCAGCTGAGGAACAGGCGCTGTCAGCCCTGGCCCTGGCAGATAAACTGAATTTGCTGGAAGGAAAGACCACGTCATTGGGTATGTTGTCTGCTATTGCTTTTTCACGCCAGGATTATAAAAAGGGATTCGGGTATTATTACCGGAAAATGGATTTTGAAAGTAAAGTGTTCAATGAATCGCTTCAGCAGAAGGAAGCGGCACTCCGGATCAGGTATGAAACAGAAAAAAAGGATACCCAGATACAACTCCAGCGGGCTGAACTCCAGCGCAAAACCATCATAAATTATCTGCTCGTGGGTGGTGCGGCTGCCCTGCTGCTGATCTCTTTGCTTTCTTACCGTACTTACAGACAGCGACAGAAATTACAACAGCATCGTATTGATGAACTGGAAACCCAGCAGCAACTGCTGGCGGCAGAAGCCGTATTGAAAGGCGAAGAAAAAGAGCGAACCCGTCTGGCAAAAGATCTTCATGATGGTTTAGGAGGTATGTTGTCGGGCATTAAATATTCATTTCAGACTATGAAAGGAAACCTTATCATGACGCCGGAGAACCAGCAGGCGTTTGAACGCAGCATGGATATGCTGGACAGTTCCATTAAAGAAATGCGTCGGGTGGCCCATAATATGATGCCGGAAGCCCTTGTGAAATTCGGACTGGACACGGCACTTCGTGATTTTTGTGAGGATATCAGCCGTTCCGGTGCCCTGAAGGTCTCTTACCAGTCACTGGGTATGGAACAGGAGCAGCCGGATCAAACGGTTGCCATAACCCTGTACCGGATCGTACAGGAGCTGCTTAATAATACTATTAAACATGCCGGGGCTACTTCAGCAGTCGTTCAGCTTAGTAAGACTGTCACTGGAGTTAATATTACGGTGGAGGATGACGGTAAAGGGTTCGACAGCGCCAATCTGAAATCCACTTCCGGGATCGGCTGGACCAATATCCTGAGCCGGGTGGAATATCTTAAGGGCCGGCTGGATGTACAATCTTCTCCGGGTAAGGGGACTTCCGTGCATGTTGAGATCGATATCTGATATTTACATCATGAAACAAGTTTTGTTTTTATTGTTTGCATTGTCCGCGTTACTGAACGTAAGCGCTCAGGAACTGATGAACCGGGACAGCCTGTTGCGTCTGCTGCCAGGGGCTAAAGCCGATACGAATAAGGTGCAACTCTTTATCCAACTGGGACAGCAGTATGAAAGCAATGAACCAGAAAAGGCGAAATATTATTACCGGGCAGCCGGCGATCTCAGCCGGCAGTTGAACCACACACCCGGTATTATCCGGTATATCATGAATTATACGTTTGTACTGAACCAGCAGGGCTTTTTTGACTCGGCACTCGTACTCAATCTGCGTTCGGTAGAACTGGCCCGTCAGCTGAAAGATAATTTCATGCTGGCCAAGACTCTTTTTAATACCGGTAGTTCCTACCGGTTGAAAGAGGATTATGCAATGGCCGTTCCTTATTATGAGGAAGGAAAAAAATTATTCGAACCGTATAATAACGAAGCGGTCAATGCCCAGGCCTATGACATTCTTCAGAATCTATATACCGGGATGAAGCAGTACAGACGTTCACTTGAATATGGCAGACTGGCGGTGAAGGGGTCTAAGGCCGAGGGCAATCTGATTCAACTGGGTACTGCGTATAATAATATGGGATTGAATTACACGTATCTTCATCTGTATGATTCTGCCCGTTATTGTTTTGAACAGGCACTCGGGATCGCCCGAAAGATCGGAGACCTGAATATGGAAGCCACCCAGTACCTTAACCTGGGTGATGTGTATATTTCACTGGATAAATACGGGGAAGTCAGACCGCTGATGGAAAAGGCATTGGCTATATCTTTACAACTTGGACTAAAAGAAAGCGAAGTGATCGCCCGTAAGGGACTCTCTTTTTATTATTTCCGGCAGCGGAATTATGCACTGGCCCGGCAATATGCAGATTCGGCTTTGGCGATAGCAGAACAAT
>CALRQQ020000271.1:0-5395 GCA_943370345.1 Chitinophaga pinensis | reverse complement strand
TGATAATTCTGTACATCTTCCTCGGTAAGCAAAGAGTAATTCCAGACCAGTAAACTGGTATCGACAAAGTTGACCTCTTCATATTTTTTATTATATGAAGGAACCGGCTGTCCGGATTTATCCTTCAGCGATACAGTAACTTTTTCTTTTTTAGCAGCAGTCGTTTTCTTTTTGGCAGTCATGTTTAACCGGTAAACCGTGTTTTAACTTAAAATTACACGAACGGCATTGCAATACAGCAAATTTCATGGGAAATTAGCGCTTCGAAAAGCCTTAACCTGATCTAAACCAACAACCAGCCATGAAATCAACGCTCTTTTTGGGCCTTTTGCTTCTTACAGGAGCCCTTACCACCTATGCGCAAAACGCTTCGATCAGGGGCCAGATCACTGATTCAGTCGATAAAAAGATTGCCTCAAATGCCGCCATATCACTTTTACGAAAAGCTGACTCCATCCTTGTACGTTCTGTACGGGCCGGCAAAGAAGGACAATTCAGCCTGGACAATATCAAACCCGGTTCTTATATTCTGATGGCCACCCACCCTTTTATGGGTGATTATTTTGATACGCTCCGCCTGGAACCCGGCATCAATAAAGAGCTGGGCCGTGTGTACATGACCCCTAAAACAAAATTGCTGGCAGAAGTCATTCTGAAAACCGGTTCACCGATACGGATCAAGGGTGATACGACCATCTATACAGCCGATAGTTTTAAAGTAAGGGCGGGGGCCAATGTGGAAGAATTGTTACGACGTCTGCCCGGCATCCAGGTAGATAAAGACGGAAAGATCACAGCGATGGGTGAACGGGTAAAAAAAGTACTGGTGGATGGTGAAGAGTTTTTTGGAAGTGACCCGGGTATTGCTACCAAGAACCTGCGGGCTGATGCAGTAAAGGAAGTGGAAGTATTTGATAAGAAAAGCGACCAGGCTGAATTTACCGGCATTGACGACGGGGTGAAGGACAAAACGATCAACCTGAAAATGAAAACCAAAAAGGGATATTTCGGTAAAGTGGAAGCCGGGGGCGGACTGAAGGATAAATACAACAACGCAGTCATGTTCAATTCCTTTCAGAACAAACGGAAACTGGCGGCCTATGGGATCATGAGTAATACCGGTCAGACCAACCTGGACTGGGAAGATGCACAGAATTACGGAGGAAACGACAACATGAGTTCCGGCATGACCGAAGATGGCGGCATGTGGGTCAGTATGAGTGGCGACGGAGATGATAATTTCTGGGGAGGACGAAATGGAATCCCGCGGAATTTAAACGGAGGGCTCCATTACAGCAATAAATACGGGAAAGACGACCGTCAGAGTTTTAACTCGGGGTATAAATTCAGCCGGATCAATGCCGATGCAGTAAATTCAAGTTTTTCACGAACGTTCTTACCCGACAGCAGCTGGATCAGCCGGAGCAATAACAACAGTTTTAATTCAAACAGCAAACATGCGCTGAACATGACCATGGATTTCTTTTTGGATTCCGCCAACTCGATCAAATGGACCACCAAGGTCAATAAGAAGAATACAGAGAACAGCAATTCTTCGTACAGCGAGATCCTTTCAGAAGCACTCGACAGCATCAACAACAGCCGTCGAAACAGCCGGAATACAGGTGAAAACAACAGTTTCAACACGACCCTGCTCTGGAAACATAAATTCAAAAAGCTATCCCGAACCTTGTCCATAAATACAGATGTCAATTTCAGCAATTCCAATAATGACGGCTTCCTGTATTCATTGAATAAATTCTATACGAACGGACTGCATGACCGGACCGACACGATCGATCAGCAACAGGTACGGGACAATGCCGCGCATGGTATCAGTACGAAGATCTCCTATACGGAACCCTTGGCCAAGGACTTTTACATGGAACTGAGTCATATGATCAGCTGGAACAGCAATACCAGCGACCGGCAGACTTTTGAAAAAGCTGGTAACGGGAAATATGAGGATGTCGTGGATACCCTGAGTAACTCCTTTGTATTTGACCGGCTGGTGAATACCCCAGGACTCAATTTCAGGGTCAATAAAAAGAAATATAATTATTCATTCGGTGCATCAGCTGGTTTCAGCCGGTTCATCCAGAAGAACAAGACACTGGGAAGTAATACAAACTACGATTTTGTCAATTTCTTTCCACAGGCACGGTATAGCTATAAATTTAAACCCAATACCAGCCTCGGTCTGAATTATAATGGCTCTACCCAGGCTCCTACTCTGGAACAGCTCCAACCTGTTTTTGTGAATACGGATCCGTTGAACATTTATATCGGAAATCCAGGCCTGAAACAATCCTTCCGTCATAGTTTTGGCACCTACTTCAACCTGTTCAATGTACTCAAGGAAAAAGGACTCTGGGCCAGTTTCAATTTCAGCATGACTGATAATGCGTTTGTGCAATCCAGCACGATCGATGGCGACGGCAGACGTACTTATCAGACTGTAAACAGTGACGGTCAGTATAATATGAATATTTATACAGACTACGGATTCAAGTATAAAAAAGTACGTCTTGGCGCAGGACCTACCGCCAATATATTCCGGAATGTGGACTTTATCAATGGCATCAAAAACATGACCACTACTTCCAATGCAGGTCTCCGGCTGAATGTGAGCATGAACAAAGAGAACAAGTATGATTTTAATATCGGACCGGAGTTCACCTGGAATGTATCCAGGGGCACGATCAATACGGCCGCCAATGCAAAGTACTGGCAACTGGAAGGCTGGATCAGCGGACGGGTGATGCTGCCGAAAAAATTTGAGATCCACACCGATATGAATACGGAACTGCGGCAGAAGGACAAGCGGTTTACACAGAATAATAATTTCACCAAATGGAATATGGATATCACCAAGCGCTTCTTTAAAGGAAATGACCTGGAGATGAAACTCGGTGTGTATGATATCCTGAACCAGAACCGTGGCTTTGACCGGAGTTTCAGCAGCTACAGTTTTACAGAATCCTTTTACACCACGCTGCGCCGGTTCTGGCTGCTGACGTTGACCTGGAACATATCTAAGAACGGAAAACCCGCCAGCGGATTCTAATCATTAAAACAAACGAACGTGAAAAAAATACTTTGTTTATTCCTGATCGGTATCGCCACACAGGCAACGGCCCAACAGTTCATCAGCAGTGGCACGATCGAATTTGAAATGAAGACCAACAACCATAAATCCATGGGTGAAGGTGTATGGGCCGACATGTTCAAAGATAAAGTACCTCAATTTTCCACCTACTGGTACAGCCTGACCTTCGATAATAATAAATCGCTCTACAAGTACGATCGCCAGGATGAAAAGGCACAGAATCTTTTCATGAACCGGAATATTGACGAGGATGTCTGGTACAATGATTTTGAAACCGGTACTTCCATCAAACGGAAATTTGTTTTTGACGACCATTACCTGCTCACCGATTCGATGACGAAAATCGAATGGAAACTGGTCCCCAATGAAACCCGGGAAATTGCGGGCTTCAACTGCCGGAAGGCCGTAGGCATTCTGTTTGACAGTGTATATGTGTTTGCCTTTTATACCGATGAGATCCTGACACCGGGAGGTCCGATGGGTTTGAATGGTCTGCCTGGTATGATCCTCGGGATCACGATCCCAAGAATGTTCAGCAGCTGGATAGCGACTAAGGTGGATATCGTCAATGTCAATAAAAGCAGCATCACCCCGCCGCTTAAGGGCAAGAAAAAGCAAGGGAAGGAACTGATCGAGAACGTAAAAAAAGCCACCAGCGACTGGGGGTCCTGGGGACAACAGGCCGTGTGGAATATTTTCCTGTAACCCTTATTTCAGCAATTCAAATACAAAACTCTCTTTGGGTCTGATCTCAAAACCAGCCATGGGAATAATTTCTCCGGTGATTACATTCCGCAGCCGGGAAAAGCCGGCTGTTCGCTCCGACAGGAAATTCCAGTCCGGCCTGAACGACTGACCGCCGGTATGTGAAATAACCATCACCGTTTGTTTGGCATCATACCGGAAAAAAGTATACACCCCGTCTTTGGGCAGGTATTGCATCAGTTTACCTGAACCGATCGCGGTGGAATTCTTCCTGAAATTAGCCAGTGCTTTCACATAGCCAAAGGCTTCGTTTTCCTGGGCAGTACGACCCGCAGCGGTGAATTTGTTCACGGCATCACCGGACCATCCGCCCGGAAAATCGCGCCGCACTTCCGCATCGGACGGGTTTTTGAAATTCTTCATCAGGATCTCACTCCCATAATACAACTGGGGGATCCCACGCTGGGTAAACAGCAGATTGATCGCCATTTTGTATTTCTGAAAATCCTCCCCGATCACGGAATAGAACCGGTCGAGGTCGTGATTGTCGAGGAAGATGCAGTTGCGCATCGGATCTTTATAGAGCACATCCTGTGCCAGTACCTGGTAGAATTTATTGGCGCCTTCATTCCAGCCAAATGGCTGATTCAACAGGTCATTCGTTGCAAAGTACAAGGGGAAATCGGTCACCCCCTGACTGTTGTGTTTGAATGGTGCCGCTATATTATTCTGACAGAAATACGCGCTGTTGGTCACGCTTTGCACCCAGGCTTCACCAAATACAGTAACGGTCGGGAATTCGCGATACAGGGCGTCATTCACTTTATTCAGGAACACAGGATCGCTGTAGAAATAAGTATCCACGCGCCAGCCGTCGATACCAAATTCTTCGGTAGCCCAGATCGCATTTTGGATCAGAAAGGAGGACACGAAGGGATTACGCTGATTGATATCCACCAGGAATGGCGTGAACCAGCCGTCAAGAGCGGTCTTCTTATCCATTGCTGAAGCATAAGGATCCACTAACGGCTGATCCTTATAAGAAGTATTGGTATATGCCGGCCATTGATTGAGCCAGCTGCTGTCCGGCAGATCACGGATCAGAAAATGATCCTTCCCCAGGTGATTGTAAACCGCATCCTGAATGATCTTCATGCCTTTTTGATGAGCGGCATTGATCAGCGA
The DNA here is from genome assembly GCA_943370345.1 of Chitinophaga pinensis. Taxonomy (GTDB): domain Bacteria; phylum Bacteroidota; class Bacteroidia; order Chitinophagales; family Chitinophagaceae; genus JJ008. The sequence goes on along the minus strand of CALRQQ020000271.1, from coordinate 396 downwards.
ATGATACGCTTCATTTCCACCGAGCCGCTTGTCTACTTTGTATTGATTGGTAAATGCATATCCATGGTATGTGGCACGGGAAGTACCTCCTTCCATGGTGCGGGCCATATCATTTTCCACGACAGGTGTCATCCATACGCTGGTCACACCCAATTCATGCAGATAATCCAGGTGATTCTCCACGCCTTTCAGATCACCGCCATGCCGGTCAAAGGGATTGTTGCGGTCATGTCCCTGATCCCGCATATCCGGGTAATGATCATTGGACGGATCGCCATTGCTGAAGCGGTCGGGCATGATCAGGTAAACAAGGTCTTTGGAGGTAACCCCTTGTACACGGATTTTGCCGTTCGCCGGATTACGGGCCTTGAGTTCATACGCTATATAGGTCCATTC
>CALRQQ020000270.1:0-5426 GCA_943370345.1 Chitinophaga pinensis | reverse complement strand
AGTCAGTGTTTCAACCAATTTTGCTGCCGGGGATATGTTGGCGTATACCGGAGCATTACCAACGGGCGTTACAGGCTCGTACAATGCCACTTCCGGGGTATTAAGTTTTACTGGCACCGCAACTCCGGCAGAATACCAGGCATTACTCAGGACGGTCACTTTTGCCACCAGTGCTGCATCCGTATTACAACGGACGGTCACCTTTAATCTGGGTTCCGCCATTTCATTCTCAGGGAATAGTCATTTTTTTGAATTTATTTCAGGCACTTATACATGGACTGCCGCCAAGGCAGATGCAGCAGCCAGAACATTTTATAATATGCAGGGATACCTGGCTACAATATCTTCCCAGGCTGAAAATGATTTTATACAACAAAAAATGTCCTCCAATGGATGGATCGGTGCCAGTGATGAATATACTCACATCAACACGGCCACAGGTGCAAGTACCTACGCCGACCAGGGAGCGGCCGAGGGTAAATGGTATTGGGTAACCGGACCAGTCGGGGAAATTGGCACTCAGTTTTCAAACGGGAATACCACCCCGTCATCTGTCAGTGGCCGGTACATGAACTGGAACAGCAATGAGCCAAATAATTCTTCTGCCGCAGAACATTACGGTCAGTTTTATGCATCCGGTTCTGCCGGAAAATGGAATGATCTGCCGAATTCAAGCACACTGGGTTATGTGGTTGAATATGGTGGTATGGCCGGAGATCCGGTAGTTAACCTGACTGTCAGTCGTAACATCAGGATGATCGCCACTTCGCTTCAGACTTCGGCCAATTTAAACAACTATACATTACACGCAGCGGCCGTTTTTGTAGATCAGGATATATTTGTTTACAGTACGGGATCATTAACTGATGCGAAAGTTACAATCACCACCCGTTTTAACAGCGGGGATGTATTAAGCTATACCGGCGTTTTACCAGGCGGGGTTTCCTCAGGATACAATGCAAGCACCGGCGTATTATCATTTACCGGTACGGCAACCGCTGCCCAATGGCAAGCCCTTTTCAGAACCGTAAAATTTAATTCGTCCTCCAGTACTATCGGGAATCGTGAGATAAGTTTTTCTGTTGGTAACCAGGTGGCAGGCAGTAACGGCCACTTTTATGAATATGTTTCCACTACCGGAAGCTGGACAACCGCCAAAACCAACGCAGCCGCCCGAAACTATCTTGGATTAAATGGCTACCTGGCCACCATTACGAGCCAGGATGAAAACGATTTCATCAAACTCAAACTGAGTGCTGATGCATGGGTTGGGGCAAGCGATGATGTGGCATTCATCAATGCGGCCACCGGATCCAGCACCTATGCCAGCCAGGCGGCTGCAGAAGGAAAATGGTATTGGGTAACGGGTCCTGCAGGAGAAATCGGTACCCAGTTTTCAAATGGCAATCTTACCCCGGCATCCGTCAGCAGCCGGTTCATGAACTGGAATTCGAGCGAACCCAATAACAGTGGCAGCAATGAACATTATGGTCAGTTGCTCTCCAGTGGATTGAATCTGGGAAAATGGAATGACCTTCCCAATACTAATAATCTTGGTTATGTGGTGGAATATGGCGGACTGGCTATCGACCCGTTGTTGAATCTTTCTGCCAATCGTACCATCAGTATTTCAGCTATTTTGCCTGTGACAGGTATGCAACTGACCGCTGCTAAAAAACCAGCCGGAATGCTGCTTGAATGGAGCACTTTTACAGAATCAAATTCGGATTATTTTGATATCCTTCATAGTACCGATGGTATTACATATACGAAGATTGGTCAGGTGAAAGCAGCAGGTAACAGCAACAGTGTTATGAATTATAGCTGGCTGCACCAGGCTCCCGTTTCCGGTAAACAATATTATCAGATCAGGGAGAATGATCTCGATGGCCGATACCAGTTGAGTAATATCCGGCAAGTATATTTTTTAACCAGCGGTTTCAATCTGGCTCCCAATCCGGCTTCCGGAAATGTCATTATTTCTTGTCCGGCTACGGGAAACTTCTTCACTCTTATGATCAGGAACAGTTCGGGTACCTGTATAATGAGGAAGCAGATTCAATCCGGACAAACTAATCTGGATATTTCCAGGCTTCCATCCGGAGTTTACCTTGTGGAGGTAAGAGAGAATAATGGGTTGCTTGAAAAGCTGCAACTGGTGAAACAATAATTACCGGATTATTAATTTAATAAAAAAGGCGGCACCGCTTCGTTTTCTATTGTTTATAATACCCCTCGCTCAATCCGAATTTCCGTTCAGGTGCCTTATTTTCTATTTCATGAAAGGCCGTGGGGGTAAGGCTGGTGAAATCTTTATAGTCTTTTACCAGGTGCTGGTAATCGTGATAGCCGCATTCAATGGCGATCCGGAGCCAGTCGTATTCCGGCTTTGAATTTTTTAACCGGAAGGCCCGGTCAAAACGGATGATCCGTTCATATAGTTTGGGATTTACTCCGGCCCGTTCTTTAAAGCGACGCTCAAATTGTTTAGTACTCAGACAGGCTTCGCGGGCCAGCTGATCAAGACTGTATTTTGTGTTTCCGGTTAATAATAACTGCCAGGCCTGATCGGTGAGTAAGCGGGGTTTTTTCTGATGGCGGATAAGATCCCGTACAAAATGATTGGCCACCTGGATCATTTCCGGATAACCGGAAGCATGATACAATTGCTCATTGACCCTTCTTAATTCACTGCTAAATACCGCTTCGGCATCGATATACTGATTATTCAGTTCGCAGGCGGACAAGCCGGTGAGCCGGTACAGAGCCCCCGGATAAAAAATGATCTGGAAGACCAGGAAATGATGCCCGATCATCCGGTGGGTTACTTCTGTAAACTGACCATACAATACGACCGGCAGATCGCTGACCATTTTACCCGAAGCCGCATATTGAACGGTTTCTGTATCGTAAGGATAAAAAGCCAGGCAATGTTCCGGGCGGGGCGGATATGCTTTTGGTGGCACGGCCACCCCCTTGTCAAAATGCAGGTGTACGATCCGGTACAGTTGTACGAATTCACTGACTTCAGGAGCGGGTATAAAATCCTTGAGGAGCAAAATGGTCTTTGTTCAATGGTTAAGTTACTGCTTTTTATAATGTAAGGGGCGGTCCCACTACTTTCATCTGGTGTTCCGCATGAATCCGGTCCATTTCTTCAGGCGAAGGCCGTTCTTTCAGTTTATTCATATACGAAAAGAATTCTTCCATTTTTCCGGCTGGTTGAAGGAAATAGATCATTTTGCCGCGGTCTGTCAATTGAATCCAGGTATGCGGGATGCCCCGTGGCAGGAAAATGGTCTGGCCAGCCTTGAGAATATGGGTATCGGTGCCAACCACAAAACGATATTGGCCTTCTATAATCATGAAGATCTCATCCTGTTCAAAATGGATATGGAGCATCGGGCCCACTTTTCCAAACCCGGTGTATTCAAATACCGAAAGTTGTCCGCCTGTGTCTTTGGAAGATATTTTCAGGTCGTTGGGGTGTACCCCGAGGAACTTCACCACTTCCCCGAAGCGGGACTGGCCACTGTTTACGATAAAGGGTGTTCCTTGTATCGTAGCTGAAGTTGGATGAAAAGGAATACGGGCCATGGCCAGACCCGGGGCGGCCAGTAATCCGGCCATCAGGAATTGTTTACGGTGCATACGGTTGATTTTTGTATGCTAAAGTTGATACCGGAATGAGATTGTCTGCTGGTAAAAAATGGACATTTTCCGGCTATAAATCCGTACTGGAGGGGATGGGGGTTCAGGATCCGGAACGTATCTTTAATACCGGTAATACCACAATCTGTATTGCCGGCAACCCATGAGCATCTTCAGATTTTTATTGATCCTATTTGCATTGCTACTTGCTGCCGCCGGTATTTATTCGCTATTCCCAAAGAAACCATTGCCCGTTGCGTATACCATGCAGCGTGAACTGCAGGTAAATCCGTTTACGGTGCCTGTTGACAGTGTTGCGGTCATACGGAAACGTATTCTTCAGTTTTTTAATGAACCCCGGCGTATGCTGGGGGCCGACCGCCTCGAGATCAGTGATTCAGTATGGCACCTTCCATATTATAACAGTAATATGAAAGGCGACCGTATCCTGATCGACATGCACCGGACCGGAAATCATTATCGGGTTGAATGCCATTGGTGGTATTCGCGGGTACCGGATACGGAGGGGGGGAAAGAGATCGCATTATATCTCCAAAAAGGCATCAGCCGTTTTGATCCACAATAAAAACAGTGTCTGGTCAGGGTACAGATCATTCTGTTCTGCTGATTTAATTATATTGCAGTTATGCTCCGGCTGTCTAAACGATTTTATTGCCTGCTCGCACTGGCCCTCACTATCACCATATTTGTAAAATGTACAGATAGTAAAACAGGTATGGCCGATCCCCGTGGAGCGGAGTATGCCGGAGCAGCCAGTTGCCGTTCCTGTCATCGGATGGTCTCAGACTCATTTCAGTTTACTTCCCACCATGACGCAACTGCTCCGGCAGACAGGACGCATATACAGGGAAGTTTTGATGAAGGATCGAACATCTTTTCATTTGAAGGAAATCAGCAGATCCGCATGGAAAGACGGGGGACAAAATTATTCCAGGTTTTGTATGTGAATGGCCAGGAACAGGAAGCACATACCTTTGATATCAGTTTTGGCAAAAAGAATGCGCAGACCTGGTTGTATTGGAAGGGTAATAATACCTATCAGTTACCTGTATCTTATTATACTTCGGTGAAAGCCTGGGGTACCAGCCCTGGTTTTTCTTTTCTGTATCCTTCCTTTGACCGGTTGGTTGGGCGAAATTGTTTTGAGTGCCATAGCTCCAATATCGGATTCCTGCAACATACGGATACTTCTGCCGGTGCAATAATAAATCCGGCAAAACGGGAACAAATGGATCGACGTTCTCTGGTTGCTGGTATTGACTGTGAACGTTGTCATGGGCCAGCAGCGGAGCATGTGAAATTCCATGCACAAAACCCTGGTCAGGCTCAGGGCCGGTTTATTACCCGCATCCTGTCCATGAGCCGCCAGCAGCAACTGGATGCCTGTGCCGTTTGTCATGCCGGAAACGACCGGGTTAAACTGAAATCCAGGTTTGAATTCAGGCCTGGTGATACATTGAGCCATTTTTTGGGTTCACCTGCAGACAGTATTATTCAAACTCCGCCGGATGTTCATGGCAATCAGTTTGGTCTATTGTCAGAAAGCCGCTGCTTTACTCAAAGCCTCCAGCTGACCTGCAATACCTGTCATGATCCGCATCGGGATGGGCAAGGAGATCTGGTCCTTTATTCCTCCAAATGCCTGGGTTGTCATCAGCAGGGAACAGCATCTTTCTGCAAAGTAAGCACCACATCTCCTGCCACACTGATACAGAACTGTATTGACTGCCATATGCCCAATCAGCCTTCGTCTG
>CALRQQ020000269.1:0-5454 GCA_943370345.1 Chitinophaga pinensis | reverse complement strand
ATTGCTGTTGGTCGGATGCACGGCTATATCCAGGATATAGCGGTTGGGTGTAGGCAGTCCTCCACCATAAATATTGGTAAAGGGCGTATTGCCGGTAGTGGAGCGGAATAAATTTGCCGGAGGTGTGTAATAAATATTATCAATGTCATTATCATACTGTGCAAATGGTGATGTGGAGGCGTAGATCACATTGGCGTTGTTTGGAGCTGTAGCCAGTGCAATAGCCGGCTTACGGTATGCATCAATGTAATTAGCGGCAGTACCGAACGCATTTTGAGAGAAGGTAACCCCTGCATCAGTGCTCTTATGCAGATTATCGCTGGCAAGGTACACGATATTTGTATTTGCCTGACTCCAGGCGAGTGGTGCCATAAAGCCGGTCCTGGAATCCGCCACAGACCCCCAATAGTTGGCTACCTGTGTAAATGAACCTGCTGTATTGGTGGAACGGTAAACCGCTCTTGCATCGCGGCTGGCCAGAATTATAGCGTTATTATCCGGCTTTATCTGAGCCGGACCACCATCCCCGCCAATTTCACGCTTCCATAAGGATCCGTTATATACTGCGGTATTATTATCCTGCAAACCCCCTACCAGCAGGCTGGCATTGCTGGAAGACTGACCAATGGGTCCGAAAAACTGGGCAGTGGTGAGGCCACTGTTACAGGACTGAAAGGTTACTGAACCAGCGGTGGCATTGCTGGCGTTCAGGGTCAGGAATATACCCCCGTCAGACAGTATATACATGGAATCGCTGCTGTTCTTAACATATTCAATATCATGTATGTCATCATGCACATAGGATGAACTCCCTTCCTGACCGCCCAAAGGTATATACGAATCCATTGTAGCAGAACCGCCGGCCACGGTTGAGGCAGTACCTGTAGTACCGGAAATGGACATTCTTTTCTTGGTGGAAGCCCCCATCAGGTATACCCTGTTCACATTATTGGGATCTACTGCTGCAGCGTGGGCAAACCAATATTGCCATTGTGCATGTCCTGTGTTGCTGATCCCTGACCAGGTAGCTCCCTGGTCGGTGGAACGGTATAACTCGGTAGTGGCAGTACCGGAGACCCCAATACTGGCAAACAATGTATTGCTGCCTCGATGTACATCAAGATTGATAAATCCCAGGAATGAAGCGGGCAATCCTGACGTGACCTTTGTAAAACTGGTGCCTCCATTCGTACTGCGGAATATGCCTTTGAAAGAATTGGTCAGGTTGCCTGCTGCGATCACGATCTGATTGACATTGGACGGATTTACATAAACATCCGATACGTATGCAATGCTGAATAATTTGGTCGTCACCCCGGTAGCATTATCGTAACGATACAAGCCGTCGGTCGCCGCTATCATCACCCAATCACTGTTTGTAGGATGCATACGGATCTTCTGGATCCCAAAGAGTTCAGATGTATTTTTTATAAACACCTGGCTCCAGGTAGCCCCGGCATTGGTGCTGCGGATCAGTCCGATGCCATATGTTCCCCTTGTCTTCCATACGTTGTAACCGGTATTACCGGGATTGGGAGTACCACTGGTGGAATCGACCCGGTAAACCTCTCCGGTACCGGCATAAATAATGTTGGTATCAGAAGGGTGATATGCGATCGAAGGCACACCCAGCACAGGCAGGTTGGTCTCTACCCGCTGCCAGGCATTCAGTCCAACCCCACCCGTATAGGACTTCCAGATACCGCCGCTGGCGGATCCGGCAAATAAAGTCGTTTGTTTCTGCGGATTGATAGCGAGGGAAAGCATCCGACCGCCAAGGGTAAAGGGGCCGATCGAATTCCACGCGCCTAAAGTGAGGCGGGATGTGCCATTACCGCGTGTGGCTGTATTGTATTCTTTCATTTTGACAGCATGTTCCCAGGCTGCCATGTATTTCTGATTGATGTTCTCCGGTTCCGGGTAGGCCCTGCCCCACCACCACATATTCATTTGTTTACCCGAACCGGATAAACGGTCGGCTTTCTTTTTAATACCGGGAACTGATTGATTCATCAGGTCGGTCTCGATCGATTGATTCAGTAAAACAATGCCTGTAATCAGCGCAGCAAAAAATAGGATTGCCTTCAGGCGCAAAAGGTTGCGACTTGGTTTTTTCATCGTATTGGATTTGGTAGAGGTTATATGTAAGCAGAGACAAGGATTTATACCACTGCTTTTCCAGCAAAAATGTTTATTTACTAATGATTATTTTTTTGTACATCACTTCCCCGTTGAATTCCAGACGGGCCATATAGGTACCGCTGGTGATATTCTCAGGGAACTGAAGGGTGATCATAGTTGAACCGGCTGTGACCTGTTGCTTACTGTTTTGCATGGTACGACCCTGCATATTCAACAGTGAAATATTCATCTCACCCGATACTATTGCAGTGAAACTGATGACCACATGATCCTTTGCCGGATTCGGCGCCACGTTAAAATCTTCAGATACCAGTTTGAACGAAACAGACTTTACGGCGCTAAAGCGGTTCGCTCCTGTTGCTTCCACCAGGCGGAGCCGGTAATAAGATTGTCCGGGTAAAGGATGCTGATCTGTAATACTATAATTGAACACCCCGTTTTCATTCCGGGCATTCACAGAGTCCATCACATCCCAGGCGTTGTTGTCACGGCTTCTTTCCACCACATAGCCAAAAGTACCGGTCTCTTCAGCGGACTTCCAACCGAGGTTTACCACTTTGTCCTGACGCTTTGCATCAAAGCTCAGCAATTTGGTCGCCAGCGGGAAGTTGTCCACCAGTACGCGGTAATCCTCCACTTCTCCATTGGTAAAATAACCGGTGGAATGCGCGGTAGTCATACCGGCTGATGCAGCCGTGATACGGACACGCAGGTATGTATACTGACCATTCACAAATGTATTGGGGGTGGAGGCCCATGCCAACCAGAAATTCTGGGCACTGGCGGATGAGGGTACGGTTATCGGGGTAATGGCTTCACTTGCATCAAAGACCCCGTTGCCATTATAATCCAGCCAGGCGATCATTGTGGCATTTGCCCCGCTGTTATTATAGGCCGATACCCGGGTCACATAACCACCACCACCGGGTTGCATAATGGATACGGTGCCAACACCATCATCTGTATCATTTGTACCCGCTGTGCCTTTTTTCCAGAATTCATAGTCCCAGGTGGCTCCTAACCGGATATTTTCAGACCGTTCATGTACAGCCGGGCTTTGTGTAGCTGGTGTGGCATAGGGGTCATACGTGGCCGGTGCATCCCCGAAATCACATTTGGGACGAAACGGATCCGATCCATCACCGGAACCACCCGGCCAGGCCGGACCTGATGTTACAGTAATATTTGTTGCAGCGCCATTTGTTCCATTCTCATTGTATAGCCCTACCACACAAGTGGTACCTGAGCCAGTGGGACGGAAGTAGTAAAGACCACCCGCCCAGGTCATACAGGCCTGACCGCTGTAAAGGGCAGTTCCGGGATTTGTATACAAGGCATCCATATTCCCGGTCATCATATTAAAATGATGATACTTACTCTGTGCATAGCTCGTACATGAACTGCCGCAGCTGTTTTTGGCTGTATTGAAATCAAAGAGGATCCCGTTACGTATGATAAAATCCCCCCAGTCGTGGGTTGAGGTTGTGGCACCATTTAAACCGGCATCCACTGCAAATACCTGGCTGGCAGATATCGGATTATTACTGGCATCAAAGTCAATCTTCCACACGATGGTTTCCCGGGTACGCAAACTGGATCCACTCCCCAGTGTTCCACCTTCGATACCGAAATAGAGTGAACCATTGTAAAAAGCACAACCTGCTGATTCTACCCCGGAATTAAAAGTAGGGATGTTTAAAGGAGCCGCTGTAATATCTGCGATCACCACACTACTCAATTCTGTATCCAGGCTGTACCGTTTGATCTGCTTATTATTCGCATCGACCGCTACGTTCTCGTTGATATAATACAGAAACCGGTTATACGGATCATAAGCAAAAGAGTTGATGTATGTTCTGGTTGCATCGGTAAATAATGATCGTGCATTCCCCGTGGCCGGATCCACATAGTAACATGAATTGTTATCAGGAGTTACCAGAAAATAATCGGGCTGACTCTGTGTCGGACCCCAGAAAGGACGGTTATTGGCGCCCTGGTGCCAGTTGGTCGGGAAACTGCCGCTAACACAAGCGTTGATATCAGACAACCACATTACCGGATCCGTACCAAGCGTGGTCACCGTCATGGTGATTGAATTTACCAACCCGGGTACTGTCACTGTAGCAGCCCCTGTATTCAGGGTATTGCCTAAAGCTGTGGCGGTAGCAGTAATAGTCCGTGCCAAAGGAGCCGCACCAACTGTAAGAATGGCACCTGCATACGTGGCCACATTCACTGTGGTGGCCACACCAAGATTATTGGTGGCCGTAATGGTATAAACAGCGCCGCCATCAATATCATAAAGCGTAAAATTGGGACCTGAAACCGCACTGGCAAAAGTAAGAGTGATCGTTTGTGCAACAACAGATGGATTATACTGTACATCCTGTCCTGTATAACCCGCTGCCACATCGCCTGTATGGCTGGCATTCTCAGCACTGTTGCCGGCACCAGGAGCGACCATGGCCGCATTACTGGTGGCTATGGTAACCGCAGTGGTTCCGATCGCAAATCGTTGTGATTGTTCCCTGGCATCCGAAATATAACCTGCATAAGGTGTATTTGAACCGCCACCACTGTTCCAGTAATAATCCAGATTATCCCAGTTGACCTGGGCCTGGGAGTATCCACCGGGGCATTGTGCGCTCATCGGGTTACCCTTTACAGTGATAATAATTGCAGCAGCAATTACATAATGGTGGAACTTCTTCATGATACAGATTTTGGTACTGGTTTTCAGGTATTGGATTACAACATGGAAAAATAGCAGTGATTACTTAGTAACTGAAAATAATACCCCTAATTCACTTACTTATTTTTCCTCTGCTAAATTGAGAGTAATTACTTAAAAAGAAAACGAGAACGTAGCTTTTCATGCCCAGATCGGGTACTAATTCATCAGGCACAAGGGGTTTTTACGATTAAACCCTGATAGAAACTGGGAAAAACACTTACAGATATAAAAAAATGACCGGAGGACCGGTCATTTGAAGTAATTGGGAAACTATGGATTACCGGATTAATTTATCCGGGTGAATGCAGATAGCAGTATCATTCCGTCAATTCTTACCCGCAAAAAATACAAGCCGGCAGGGAGATTTACGGCGGGTTTTAATTCCAATGTATTATTCCCCTTCTGAACAACTCCCTGCTGTGTGAAATATAATTGACCACTCCTGTTATATACTTCTATACCGGCTCTGCCCGCCTGGTTTACCGCGAAGCTTATCAGCAAACGATCTTTCACCGGATTGGGTGAAACTTTCAGCTGGCCTGATCCCTGAACAGTCATACTCACCGGCAGGATCGCTG
>CALRQQ020000268.1:0-5469 GCA_943370345.1 Chitinophaga pinensis | reverse complement strand
TTGCCCCGCCCGGCAGCCATTTCTATCTACCACAACTAAGCGAATTATGAAATCAATCCTTTCATATAGTCATTCAGGCATGAGTCAACAACGAAAAAGAGGCCGGCTTTTATTCCTGCTCCTTTTTGTTTTTGCTATCACAATAGTTAAAGCTCAACCCTACCCCAACACAGGTAATCATCAGGTTTGCCTGAACGCCACAGAACCTTATGGGGTTACTGCCACAGCCGGCTCTTCCTATGTATGGACCATCATCCCGCTGACGGGTGCTGCTGGTACCATCACGCCAGGCGCCACATCCAACCTGATCACTATCAACTGGACCAGTGCCGGTACCGCCACCTTACAGGTTGTGGAAACAAATGCCAATGGTTGTTCAGGAGAACCGGTTACCATCCAGATCACAGTAAATCCGTTGCCTTCAGTAACCGTGAATTCTTCCACGATCTGTTCGGGCACCTTTGCAACCCTTAATGCAACACCGGGCACTCCGGGTAACTATAATTATTCATGGACAGTTCCGGTGGGTTTCACCAACCCGGGTAATGTATCCGGTTTTAACTCGGCTGTGGCAGGTACCTACAGTGTGGTCATTACAAATACAGTTACCGGTTGTATATCTGCATCAGCCAGCGGAACCATAACCGTTAATCCGGCTGCTTCACTGGTGATCAGCAATCCGGCTCCGGTTTGTACACCCGCAACAGCAGACCTGACGGCACCGGCTGTTACAGCCGGCTCTTCACCCGGACTCAGCTTTTCTTATTGGACGGATGCTGCAGCTACTATCCCATATAATACACCTGCCACGGCTTCAGCAGGTACTTATTATATAAAAGGCACCACGATAAATGGTTGTTTTGCCATTCAACCGGTTTCGGTGAACATTGCTCCATCGCCCACTGTGCAGATCACTAATCCCGCCCCGGTGTGTGCACCTTCTACAGCGAACCTGACCACTGCTGCGATCACGGCAGGCTCTACAGCAGGATTAACGTATACCTACTGGACAGATGCTGCAGCGACACTACCGTACGCTTCAGCAGCAGCAGCCCCGCCAGGCACTTATTATATCAAGGGAACCACAGCCAGCGGATGTTATTCCATACAACCCGTGGTCGTAACCGCGGCCCCGATCCCCACCGTACTGATCACGAATCCGGCTGCTGTATGTTCGCCATCGGTAGTGGATCTTACTGTTGCTGCGATCACAGCCGGTTCTACGCCGGGTCTTACATACAGCTACTGGACGGATCCTGCGGCAACTGTTCCATTCAATACACCGGCAACTGCTCCGGCCGGCACCTATTATATCAAAGGAATGAACGCAAGTGGTTGTACTGTTGTGCGGCCGGTGGTTGTGACAGTCAATCCAACTCCGAATCCACTGGTAACAGGGCCAGCTCCTGCCTGCGTAAACATTACCGGTACCTTTTCAGTATACAGTACCACGGCTATAGCGGGCCACTCTTACACCTGGCAGATTACCGGTGCCGGCACAATCGTGTCCGGTCAGGGCACCAATAGTATTTCAGTCAGCTGGACCGGTGCCGGGTTGGCTGTTGTTACAGTGACTGAAACAATAACAGCAACAGGTTGTACAGTGGCTAACAGCATGAATCTGACGGTCAGGCCCAAACCAGTGACTTCACCAATAACCCATAATTAACATGAGCAAACAAGGTAATACCTCCGATATACCGGTTGCCATTGATTATGGTATGAACAGGAACCGGCAAAAGAGCAAGCCGCTTCAGTATCCTGTATCGGAAGGACTAACGATCCGAAAGATCATCAGCCGGACTTTTATATGGCTTTTGTTGTTTTCCTTTAAGCAAACTCTGGCGCAGGTACCTATGCCCGATACCGTATGCATTGGGGCAAGCCGGACCTACAAAGTCAATGATGCAACTGTACCCTCGACCTATACCTGGATGATAGACGGTATAACCCAGGCTGGCAATCAACATCAGCTGAATGTTACCTGGAACAACAGCGGGATCTTTCACCTTTCGGTACAGGAACATGCGGCAAACGGTTGCGACGGCGATTTGCAAACAGCAACAGTGTATGTAATGCCATTACCGGTTGCTGATGCGGGACAGGATCAGGTTGTTTGTTTTGGACAGCGAATACAATTGCATGGCGCTGGCGGAGCATTTTACAACTGGACACCCGCTACCTACCTGACTGATCCTTTGATTGCTGATCCGGTACTGATCCTGCCGGCACCAGGCATCTATAAATACCTGTTGCAGGTCAGTACTTATGGGTGCGTTTCGGCCATACCGGATACGGTCAGTGTGACTTTACTTCCCCCGGTCAGCGTGTTTGCAGGATATGATACCGTGATCTCCGCGGGTCAGCCATTACAACTTAATGCAGCAGATCTTACTAACAGCGGATTCACCGGTTTTCAATGGACGCCCTCTGCCGGGCTTGATAATCCGCTTAGTCAGACGCCCGTTGCTATTTTAAATAATCCCGGTATGAGTGCATACAGGGTCACGGCCACTACAGCGAATGGGTGTAGTGCAACAGACGATATTAAAGTGACCGTATATTTCAAAGCTGATTTCTTTGTGCCTACCGGGTTTACGCCTAACGGTGATGGATTGAATGATCAGGCACAGATTTTTGCTCCGGGTATTTCAGCGCTCCGGTATTTTAATATCTATAACAGGTGGGGTGAACTGATTTTCACTACAAAGGATCCTGCAAGGGGATGGGATGGAAAATGGCGGGGTGTGTTACAGCCAGCCGGCGTATTTGTATGGGAAGCTGCCGGAACAGATTACAACGGAAAACCGGTATCACGAAAAGGGGTGGTTACCCTCATCAGGTAGTGGGAAAGGGAACAGGATGCAGAAACAGTTATCAGCCTGTTGACGAATTATGAACTAAGTATCCTTCGAAAAAAATTCGTCCAATACGGGTAATAAAATCCCTTTTTTAAGGGAGAAATTAAAACCATGCCGGTTCGCATATTTGTGTGACAGTGACCACACTATAATCCACCAGCATGAAAAAGATTCTGCTCATTATTCTGTTTACTGCTTCCCAGGCCCTGTTTGCCCAGCCTTGTACCCAATCCCTTATGGCGATTAAACCCGGCAAATGGAAAGCAGGGCCGCAGGGCTCCATCCGCAATATCGCCGCGACCGACCTTCCCAGGGAGAAAGCCTTTCTGACCTCATTGCAAAAAAAGCTCAGTACCGGCTTTGCACCCACCGGGCTCGAGATCCATTACAGCACTGTATGGAATAAAGGCGATGACCGGACCTATGTGGCCGATCCCTATCACCTGGCCATGTACCTGCTCCGCTATCTCTGTGATGATTCACCCAAAGGGTTCTATGTCGAATATGCCAGTGCCACGAATGTAATGGTAGCGGTGAACCAATTGTTCCTGCTGGAAGATCTCAGTGCAGCCCCGTTGGCGCCCGATCATTTCAGGGGCTTTCTCCGCATTTATTCAAAACCGGAAAAAAAGAATGGCGCCATTTATATGGGAACCGAATCTTCCGATAATGGCCGGATCAAAGAAGAGAACTGGCTGATCACCCGGGGCGATTCGCTTCCCTTCCGGTACCTGACCCGCAAAGAATACCTGCTGATCACCAAGGCCAAACTGGAAAAACAAAAAGCATCAACAGATGCCTATCTGAAAAAGTATCTTGATAAAGTGAATGCAGCCTTGCAGGGTACAGAAAAAGAGTTATCACAAATAGCAGTGTGCAATACATTCGATGAAGAGCGTTTTAGTGGCTTCCTGCCGGAAGGCGACCGGTATGCTTTTTATCCGGTTGTACCGGAGATGAGTTATTACAGAAAGGGAGTGCCCCGCTCCGCCGCCCAGTTTATCTCTGTAAAATATAAATACAGTACCGGCGATCCGGTCTTCGATAAAAATCTGCAATCGATCCGGAGTGTGCTGACATTTGATTACCTCCGCAGTCTCTTAGTTAAATAAAACAGATCACATGAAAAAGATAATTCTCTTTGGTGTATTATTAGCCGCCTTCTTTGGAATACATGCCCAGCCACTCACCTACGATGTGTTCACTGCTACGGTACCCGATGGCTGGATAAAGGGGGAGAATGCGAGCTCCAACATTAACTACACCAAGATCAATCAGCAGAAAAAAACCTGGTGCCGCCTGATGATCTATAAGCATACAACAGGGATCGGGAACCTGACGGATGAATTTAACAAGGAATGGAACGACCTGGTACTGGCGGCGAATCCCGGAGCCAGTACACCGGTGATGAGTGACCCCATTCAGGTAAGTGGCTGGACTGCATTAACGGGTACAGGGCAGTTCCCTTTTGATAACCGTACCTGCACGGTCGTACTACGGACCTTCTCAGACGGACAACGAATGGCCAGTGTGCTGATCATGACCAATGATGTTCCTGCATTTGAAAGCGCGATCCAGTCATTCCTGGCCTCTGTTTCGCTGGTAACAGCCATACCTGCAGCGCCGCCGGCACCTTCCAATGCTCAACAACCAGTTTCAGACGGGCAACAGGTACAACCGCCGGTACCGGTGGCTACAGGGTTTCAGTTTAACACCACCAATTTTGATGATGGCTGGACCGCTGTCGTGAAAGAGGATTGGGTGGAAGTAGTGAAAGGGGATATCCGGGTACTGCTGCATTATCCGCATCCGGAGGAAAAAGTTTACCGGTCACAACAGGATGAGTCCACCCGGTTTTTCTGGAACCTTTTTGTGGCACCCCGCTACAGCAACCTGCGCAATTTTGAATTACTGAATTATAATAATTCATTTGAGCCCGGTCATTTTGCGGGCGGATTGCTTACCGACAATAAAACGGGTCAGGATGTATGGGTTACTTTGTTCAGCAAGGCGAAAAGCGGCTGGATTGAAATCATTACAAAGGATAAACAAAGTTTTGTGAACGCCTTTGGTATCAATAACCCGGACTCTTATTTTTCTGATTGGGAACCCCTGGCGAAACTCGCAGGTTATAATAAGTTTTCAGTAGGACAGAATGATCTGCAAGGCAAATGGTCGAATGATTTTTCCGCTTCCAATAGTTACTATAATGTATATACCGGTATTTATGCGGGATCAAGTACCTATGCGTCGCGTTCCACCTTCATCTTTTTGGGAAATGGCAAGTATAAACATGAAGCCACTTCTGCCAGCGGCTATACCGGTACCCTGATGAATGTCCAACAGGCAAAGTCAGCCGGTACCTATAAACATATGGGTGACTGGCAGATCTGGTGCTCTGATATTGAGAAGAAAGCAAGGACTTATAATTCCTACTTCTCCTGTATAAAAGGTGGCCGTATACTGTGGTTGCAGGATACCGGGTATGGCAGCTATACCGCTTACGGTAAGATTGAGTAAGAAAAGGTGCCGATATTCCGCAAGCTAGGAGTGCTCATTTTTGGGCTGATAATCAAGTAAAAGGGATAATATTTAAAATAATTAGATA
>CALRQQ020000267.1:0-5481 GCA_943370345.1 Chitinophaga pinensis | reverse complement strand
TATCCAATACCTTAAAGAGAACAAGTAATTTAATCCATTGCTTATTTTGAAAAATCATTGAATGAAAACGAACCGCTTCTTCCTGCTACTGCTATCCACTACGCTGTTTCAGGCTACAAATGCTCAGTTCCGGAAATACTCAAACGAGTTCCTGAATATCGGAGCCGGCGCACGTGGACTGGCCATGGGCAGTTCGCAGGTTGCCACCGTAAACGACGGAACCGCGGGTTACTGGAACCCTGCAGGACTCGTCAATATCAAAGATCATCCTCAGGTCAATCTGATGCATGCAGAGTATTTTGCCGGGATCGGTAAGTATGATTATGCCAGTATTGCACTTCCTACATCCGGAAACAAACGGACCATCGGCATTACCGGTTTGCGTTTTGCCGTGGATGATATCATGAACACCCTGTTCCTGGTTGAGCCCGATGGATCCATCAATTACAATAATATTCAATCCTTCTCTTCTGCGGATTATGCCTTTATTTTTTCCTTTGCTCAAAAGCTAAAGGAAAAGGCCAATAAGAACATTGACTTCGGACTCAATGCCAAAGTCATTCACCGCAGTGTGGGCAAATTTGCCAAAGCATGGGGTTTTGGCCTGGATGCCGGTCTGCAGATCAAAAGCAGGAACTGGCGTTTTGGTATTGCGGCCCGTGATATCACCAGCACCTTTAATGCCTGGTCCTTCACCTTTACTGAAAAAGAAAAAGAGGTGCTGTACCTGACCAATAACGAAATCCCGGTAAGGTCCACTGAATTAACGGCTCCGCGCCTGGTGCTGGGGATCGCCCGTGAATTTAAAATTGGTCAGAAGTCCAGTTTACTGGCAGAAGCGAATATTGACCTGACTTTTGATGGTCAGCGGAATACGGTGATCAGCGCCGATCCGGTAAGTGCCGATCCCAAACTCGGCTTGGAGCTGAATATCAATAATGTTTTTTTCCTCCGTGGCGGGATCAATAATTTTCAGAAAGCCCTGTATGACGGGGATACGGTGAATCAAAAGCGGGTCTGGATCTATCAGCCCAGTGCGGGGGCCGGCTTTAAGATCCAGCATTTCAGCGTGGATTATGCATTCACCAACCTGGCCAACCAGACCAATCCATTATTTACCCATGTTTTTTCTATCCGGTTCAACCTGGTAGGAAATAAAACCGATACTAATTAATCCGTTTTTACCTGATAAACTTTTGATCCATGAAACGATTTTTACTTCTCATACTTGTATTAAGCGGACTGGCGGCCAAGTCGCAGGTCTACAACAATGAGTGGATTGATTATTCAAAAACGTACTATAAGTTCAAAGTAGGTGCTACCGGTTTGTATCGAATCAGCCAACCGGTGCTTGCTTCTCTTAGTATAGGGAATACACCTGCTGAGCATTTTCAACTTTGGAGAAAAGGCGAACAGGTGCCGTTATATACAACTGTTCAGACCGGAGCTCTTGGTGCAAGTGATTATATTGAGTTTTGGGGAGAAATGAATGATGGTAAATCGGACAATGAGCTATACCGGAATCCGGATTACCAGTTGAATGATATGTGGAGTCTGGAAACGGACACGGTTTCCTATTTTCTGACAATTAATCCAACGACTCCAAACCTCAGATTGGTTCCTGTTGGTAATGCTCTTCCAACTACATTGCCGGTTGAACCTTATTTTATTCATACAGAAGGCCTTTATTATAAGAACAGGATCAATAACGGCTATGCTGCTGTTGTAGGCGAGTATGTTTATTCTTCCTCCTATGATGCAGGAGAGGGATGGGCTTCGCCGGATATCGGGACAAATTTGACCCGATCAGAAACGATGGCCAACCTGTATCCTTTTACCGGGTCAGGAGCTCCGGCACCGGTACTTCGGATAAATGCGTCCGGGAATGCCCTCAATCCAAGACAAGTTGAAGTAAGAGTGAATAACACATTAGTGAACACTGAAGCCATGGATTTTTTTGATTATAAAAAGCTTCAGATCACTTTTTCTTCTTCTCTGATCAGCGGTGGTACTGCCGTCATTGGTGTGAAGAATGCAACAAGCATTTCTAACGACAGGATGGCTATTGCTCAGACAGAATTGTCATATCCGCGTTTATTTAATTTTGGGGGAGGAAGTAATTTCAGGTTTGAACTGGAAGCAAATACGGCGGGTAATTATCTGGAAATTTCCAATTTCACCCATGGTGGTGTCAGTCCGGTGATTTATGATATTACCAATGGAAAGCGCTATGTTACTGATATTTCGAATCCCAATCTTATTAAAGTTGTATTAGAGCCTTCCGCCGTAAAGCGGAAGCTGATCATGTTTGGTCAATACCCAAATTATCCGATTTACCAGGTGACCAGTCTTCAAACACGGAATTTTGTCAATTACCTGACAGCGGCCAATCAGGGGAATTACCTGATTATCACGCATCCGGTCATGCAGACTTCAACCAGCGGGGCAAACCCTGTGGAAGACTACAGAGCTTATCGCAGTTCCGTAACTGGTGGCGGACATTCAGCCAAAATATACCTGATCGATGAATTATACGATCAGTTCGGCCTGGGGGTCAAAAAGAGTCCTGCAGCTGTCCGGAATTTTATACTATGGGCCCGTTCCCGTTTCACTACACCGGTAAAAAATGTGTTGCTGATCGGAAAAGGACTGAGTTATACCCAATACCGCAGCTTTGAATCGAATCCGGATGTGGAGAGGTTGTCTTTTATCCCTTCATTTGGATTTCCGGCCTCTGATAATCTACTTGTATGTGATCCAAGAGGTGATGGGATACCGAAGGTTTCGATCGGACGTTTATCCACCATAACCGGAGATGAGGTCTTAGTGTACCTGGCAAAGATCAGGCAATATGAACAGGCCCAGGTATTGTCCTCCCCATTGATCGCGGACAGGGCCTGGCAAAAAAATGTGGTACATGTGATCGGTGCGGCGGATGGGTCACTTGGAGCCATCCTGACGGCGGATATGGAACGGTACCGTGCCATTGTTGCTGATACCTTCTATGGCGCCAATGTCAATACATTCAGTAAGGTGTCTTCTGCCCCGGTTGAGCAGGCCAGCAGTGAGCGGCTATATCGTTTATTTGAGACCGGTATCGGAGTAATGACCTATTTTGGTCACTCCTCGGCTACTACGCTTGAGTTTAACCTGGATAATCCGGATCAGTATAACAATGCCGGTAAATATCCGATCACGATTGTGATGGGCTGTAATGCCGGTAACTTCTTTAACTTCAATACGCTTCGTTTTCTGACCAAGGAAACATTGTCTGAGAAGTTTGTATTGGCAGACCAGCGTGGATCAATTGCTTTTATCGCCAGTACACACTTTGGAATCGTACACTACCTGGACATTATGAATACCAAGACGATGGGAGCTGCCTCAGTTTCTCATTATGGCAAGACGCTGGGTGAAGTGATGCGTGAATCCATTGCACAGGTATATAATCTGACCACACAGAACGACTATTACGCCCGTTTCCATACGGAGCAGGCCACCCTGCACGGCGATCCGGCCATTCGTTTTGATGGCTCAACAGACAAGCCGGATTACGCGATCGAGGAGCCTTTGGTAAAAGTGAATCCCAGTTTTATTTCAGTGGCGGAGACCCACTTTAAGGTGGATGCCAAATTCATGAATCTGGGCAAGGCACTGAACAAAAATATTGTGATCGAAGTAAAGCGGACCTATCCCAACCTGACCACTGAAGTGATCCGTAGAGATACGATCCCGGGTATCCGGTATATAGATTCACTTTCTTATTCAATTGATATTGTAGGTACCCGTGATAAAGGGCTTAACCGTATATCTATCTGTCTGGATGCAGACAATACTGTGGATGAACTGTATGAAACCAATAACTGCATTACCAAGGATATCTACATCTACGAAGATGAAGCACGGCCGGTTTATCCCTATAATTTTGCGATCGTTAATAATCCTTCATTGAAGCTCGTGGCCTCCACAGCGAATCCTTTTGGGGTGCTAAAGCAATATGTGATGGAAATGGATACCACGGAGTTTTTCAATTCTCCGGTTAAAGTATCCAGGACACTCAGTTCTTCAGGGGGCGTCATGGAATTTGTACATGGGGTAACGTTGCGTGACAGTACCGTTTACCATTGGCGGGTAGCCCCGGTTCCGTCCAGCGGCCAGCCAACATGGAATAAATCGTCTTTCATATATCTTAGTAACGCAGGGCCGAACAGCAGCGACCTTGGTTATAACCAGTCAGATTTTTATCAAAAGAGCAAATCGACATACACCCGGATCATTCTGGATTCGGCTACTCATGGATACAAATTCGGGAATGTTTATCAGAACCTCTTCCTGAAGATGGGTACCTATGCCAGCAGCGGATCAACTGCCGCGGCTTCTTTCGCGGTAGCAATTAATGGTATTGCCAATATCCGGCTTTGTTCCTGGTTCCAGTCACTGGTATTTAACGTGTTCGATCCTGTCAGTTTCCGTCCATGGCAAAATCAGGTGATCCGGGCAGCCACCAATTTCCCGAATGATCTTGGTGACGGGCGGTTTGGCAGCCATTCACCCAGAAACCTGTCGGGTGTGCTTACCCCCTATAATTTTGAATACCGGTATACTACACCTGTTTTCAGAAAACGTATGATGGATTTTATGAAGGATTCAATTCCTGACGGATTTTATGTGGTGGTCAGGAACTTTACACTTGATCCGAATACGTTCGGAGGGGCCCCAAATTTCCCGATTGCTTATGCCAATGACTGGAAGGCAGACGAAGCACTGTATGGAGCCGGAAATTCACTGTATCATTATCTGAAGAATGCCGGTCTTTCAGGAATAGATTCTTTCTATCGCCCACGGCCTTTTGGCATTGTCTATAAAAAGAATGATCCTTCCTTTACACCAAAATGGGTGTTTGGAGCAGGTATAGTGGACAACCCGACATTGTCTGTTGACTGCCCGACCATTGATACAGTTGGTTTTGTGACCTCACCTGTATTTGGTCCTGCTAAAGCATGGAAACAACTTAAATGGAGAGGCTCGGCAGAACCCAGCGGCGACACCACCACGATGAATGTGATTGGTATTACTGCCGATGGGGATGAAATGCCGTTGTACAACGGATTGACCACTTTGCAACAGGATTTTGATCTGAGCACTATCGATGCCGGGGAATATCCTTTCCTTAAACTCCAGATGCGCAGTTCGGATAATATTCATTTCACTCCGTATGATTTAAGATACTGGAGAGTGACCTATCAGCCCGTTCCTGAG
Source organism: Chitinophaga pinensis (assembly GCA_943370345.1). Taxonomy (GTDB): domain Bacteria; phylum Bacteroidota; class Bacteroidia; order Chitinophagales; family Chitinophagaceae; genus JJ008. The sequence goes on along the minus strand of CALRQQ020000267.1, from coordinate 222 downwards.
GGAGCCATAGCCCCGAACCTTTACCTCAATGTGAAAGACACGGTGGATGTAGGGGAGCCCTATCAGTTCAAAGTCGGCTTTAAGAATGTAAGTGAAGCCGCTTTTGACAGCATTAAAGTGAAGATGGTGATCACCGATAAGAATAATGTACCGCATGTGATTCCTCAGCCACGTACCAGGCCGTTGCCGGTAAACGACACCTTACAGATCGGTGCTTTAGTG
>CALRQQ020000266.1:0-5508 GCA_943370345.1 Chitinophaga pinensis | reverse complement strand
GAAATAGCTCAGGGCATAGAGTATTGCAACCGCCCCGGCTATATAGTAAACGATCTTATTGAGATAGAATGAACGGTTCACGAAATTTCTTTAAAGTGTTACCGGGGTACATCCATACCCTGAATGATCTGACGGATCACATCATCTTCGCTGATCCCTTCCATTTCCTTATCTGGCGACAGAATGATGCGGTGACGCAAGACCGGTGTTGCCACAGATAATATATCATCGGGGGTCACAAAATCACGTCCCTGCATAGCGGCAATAGCTTTGGATGCATTCATGATCGCCAGCGAAGCGCGGGGAGACGCCCCCAGGTAAATGGATTTATTATTCCGGGTCTGGTGTACGAGTTTAGCGACAAACTGAAGCAGTTTCTCTTCCATCACCTGCATCCTGATCTGCTTGCGGAGTGCGTTGATCTGTTCCGCATTGAGTGCAGGATTGATCATATCGAGTGCGGACGTATTCCCCATCTGGTGAAACTGGGTCAGGATACTCATTTCTTCTGTTTCAGATGGATAAGGCACCACGATCTTAAAGAGAAAACGGTCAAGCTGTGCTTCCGGTAACCGGTAGGTGCCTTCCTGTTCCACCGGATTCTGTGTCGCCAATACCATGAAAGGGGAAGCCATGGGATATGTTTTGCCATCGACTGTGGCCTGTCTTTCTTCCATGATCTCCAATAGGGCCGACTGCGTTTTGGCCGGAGCCCGGTTGATCTCATCCACCAGTACGATATTACTGAATACCGGTCCTTTCCTGAACTCAAAGCTGGCTTCTTTAGGATTGAATACAGGAGTACCCAAGACATCGGAAGGCATCAGGTCCGGTGTAAACTGGACCCTTGAAAATCCGGCATTCACGCTTTTGGCCACGAGTTTTGCCGTCAGCGTCTTTGCCACACCGGGTACACCCTCGATCAGCACATGTCCATCGGCCAGCAGGGCGGCAATGATCAGTCTCACCATTTCATCCTGCCCGACAATAATTTTTTTGATCTCGGAGCGGATCGCCATGACTGCCGAGTTGAGGGCAGAGAGGTCAGTACGTTGCTGAAAAATAGGTTCTTCCATAATTATGCTTTTTGATAGAATGATTCGAGACGTTTGTGAAAAGATGCCAGTTGCCGTTCGTTCACCGCGGCTCCATGGTCCAGTTGATTAATAAAGGTGACAATTTCGGTTATTTCCTTTTCTTCCACTCCTGATTTAAAATGAAGGAGCCGGATGAAATCCTCATTGAGCAGTCCGGTTGGCAACTTATAATTTGAACGCACATACTCCAGGAAATAAGCGCTCATTTTCCGGCAAAGATTGCGGTGGTCACTCCGGTCATAGTAAAGACGACCGATGGTTTTTACAAAATCCAGCGAATCATTGCTGGGTTTCCGGACCACCGGGATTATGCGCTGGCGACGGCGCATTTCCATCAGCACATAGAGCACCAGCAAAAGGATCAGCAGCCAGAAGGCAGCCCGGAATGGCCGCTCCCCTTCCGCATTCTTCATATTCATCAGTACCGACATCCATCCTTTTGGCCGGGAGGACGGATCCTTCATACGCTTATTCAAATAATACTCATCCCAGATCACCGATTTTACGTCTGGTTGGATCAGGGACATCACTTTTTCATAGTATCCGATATTATTTTTATGCAGTAAAAAATAATTGGAAAAAACAAGGGGTTCCAGATGCAGATAAAAATTCCCGGACCCGGCCTGCAACCGGATAAAATCCGGATGCCCGTTTTCGTCAAATCCCAATACCTGGGTACGGCTTTCATCTACCTTCGAAAAATAGGAATAAAAACTGCGTCCGGGGTACTGAAAATTTACCGTATCCCTGAATGGAGGGGTATTCAGTGAAAACCGGGGTTCATATTCATCCTCCCCGGTATTGATGGCATAGATGGAGGAATTGTTGCCACAACCGAAGAACTCATCAACGGCATCTGAAATATAACGGGCACTGATGAAAACATCATTGCCCGTACGGGCAAAATCCAGTAATTTATTCAGCTCCGCTTCATCCGCTTCAAAACGATCCGTGATGCAGATAAAGGCCTGCCGGTTGTCATACACGGATACAGAGTCCCAGAAACCCGGCTCTTTCTTGTTGACCCGGATCTGTGCATCCGGGAACATTTGTGGCAACTGACGGAAAGCCACAAAAGTGGCATATGGGATCTTATCCTGCCTTTTGAGAGTGACCCGTTCATCAAACTGCCGTTTCCTGCCGGATCTGCCAGTGAAATAAAGAAAGAGCACGGCGATAGTCAGCACGGCAACGAGTATATATGGTAAAGCGCGTTTCACGTTTTCAACTCTTGTTTTCAAAATTTTTCACTTCCGCAGTTATCAGCTGATAGGCCAGCAGGGAAACTGTAAAATGGCCATACCAGCTATATTCATAGTGTTGGGTGATCCGGAAGAAATCATGATAATAGCCGGTCGTATGCAACTGCATCAGATAATCCATATTGGTTCTGTCCTGCTGATAGCGGATGATATTCTTTTCAGCCATGTGTTTCAGCAGACGGAGATACTGCAGACGTACGGCAAGGCGGTAATCACCAATGGCCACGGCTTTATCGATCTCTTTCTGGTATTGAATGGCAAAAATATCTTCCGGCATTTGCTCCGGATCGCCGGACACTGCTACATCAGGTATGCTGCGCCGGCGTCTGAACAATCCGCTTTCGGCCATATAATAGACAAGCACAGACAAAAACAGTCCCACGATCACCACCCACAGCACCCTTGTTACCCAGGCAGGGCTCCCTTCGTACCGGAATTCCTTTTTCTCTTGTTTCGGTTTCTCTTTTTCAATGGTCGTATTGGCATACCAGAAGTCATCTTCCTGCTGCAGGTTTCTGATCACAGAATCCGGTACCTGGCGCTGCTGAAGCCGGATAGAGTCCATTTCATTCAACGGCCTGAACCGGTACCCGGATCCGTCATCTTCCATGGTTTCCACCGGTGCCACTTCAATTGTTGTTCTTGTTGTAACCGTATCTTCTTGCGGAGGCAATTCATCTGATTGTGCCAGTGCTGGAAAGCCTGATAATATTACGATACTGAAAAGGCACAACAGGCATTTTCGGGGCATTAAGAAACAGAAAAATGGGTGCAGTTTATTCCGGGTCACTATACATCCTCCTCGTTTAACTGAATGGACAACCGCCGGTGCAGGCGGATGGGGTAAATAATGAAATACCAGACTACAAAAATAACCGAGCCGGAAAACACAGCAGTAGTCAGCCAGGAAAGATCATTATAGAGGCGGGTGATAAATCCTTCAAAGAAGGCGGCCACTGCAAAAACGGGAAGGAGTCCGATCATGATCTTGGTCCCATCCTTGGCACTTTGCTTAAATGATTCCAATCGTTTAATCGTTCCGGGGAAAAGATATCCTTTTCCCAGAATGATACCGGCACCTCCGGCCAGTATGATGGCTGTGATCTCAAGGGTTCCGTGAACAAAGACCACCAGCCAGAAATCAGCTCCCAGCCCTTTGGCCGCGAATATCTGGTCAAAGACACCCACCATTACACCGGTCTCAGCCAGACTATACAAGGTAGGAATACCCAATGCGAGGCCGGAAGCAAACATGCGTAAGGCTACGATCAGGTTATTCACCATGATCCCCAGCCAGGTAAGCAGACTGCTGCCCCCCTCATAGATACCAAAAGGATTGCCTTTTTCGATATTCTTATGCGTTTCCTCAATATAATTGGGACCAAGTACTTCTGCCGCTACCGACTCATCTGCGGAGGCTGTGAAAAAACCGATCCCAAAAAAAAGGATAAAGAAGAGCGTGGAAAAAAGTAAAATGCCATGATGCTTCCGGATCGTCAGGGGGAGATCATAATTCCAGAATTTCCAGATCCGGTTGGCGTCATCTTTGCGGTTCTTATAAATATCCAGGTAGACACGGGAAGCCTGTGAATTGATATACGAGGTGACTTTACCGGAAGGATAAAAAGTTTTGGCATAGGCCAGATCATCCACCAGCTGCGTAAACGATGCAGCCATTTCATCCGGATCATCCGGGGGAAGGTGCTGATTCTTCAGCCAGCGGTCTTTATTCTTCTTTATAAAAAGGGCTTCCCTCAATCCGTATATTTTGCTTGTAAAATACTATATTTAAAATAAGAAAAGCAGGACCTGATGAAGAATATTTATCCATTTCTGCACTTACCTTTACCCGGATGGCTGTTATCAAAATACCAACCAATTTCAATATAGACCTGGAATTCGAAGTCCCCGAGTTCTTCAGGAGAATGCTGGCCCTGATCATTGATATAATCATCCTGATCATTTATTACAATCTTTCACGATCCGTATTGATCTCATTTGTCCAAAGTGATTTTGACCGTTCTGATGACAGCTGGCAAAATCTGAACTGGGCATACATCTTCATGGTGATGGGCCCGGTCTTTTTTTATCATATTGTTATGGAGATCATACTCAACGGGCAAAGTGTCGGAAAAAAGGTCATGCAGTTGCGGGTAGTTAATGAAAATGGCGGGCGTGCCAGTATCAGCCAGTTGTTCATCCGCTGGATGCTCCGGGATGTGTGGTTCCTGATGATAATGATGATGGGACTGAGTAAGATCTATGTCGGTGACAATACACAGGCGATCATACTCGTACTCTCGGTTTTCATTTATTTTATTACCGATATCATCCTGGTCGTATCCAGTAAGAAAGGACAGCGGATCGGCGACCTGCTGGCCAAAACGATCCTGATCCGTACACAGACCCGTGGCGACATTGAAGATACTGTCTTCATTGAAGTGGCCGACAGCTATGTCCCCTCTTTTCCGCAGATCATGCAACTGAGTGACCGGGACATCAACTCCATAAAAAACATCCTTGAAACGGCGCGGAGGAAAGGGGATTACCAGATGGCTGAATCCGCGGCGGCAAAAATAAAGGCACACCTGAAAGTGGAATCAGGCATGCCTCCTTTTGATTTTTTAGACGTCCTGCTTAAGGACTATAATTTTCTTTCCGCTAATTAGCGGCTGCCGGATCATGCCGACATGATCGCACCAAGTCCTCCCAGCAGGAACATCAGCAGGAATAAGGATAAAAAGATGATAGTGATTACCCCCATAAAACGGAAAGTCGCTTTCAGATTGCGTAACCCTTCATTCAGCGCCATCTGATCACTGGCGTTCAATGCGTTTTTGATATGGTTGGAAAACCGGAGCGTATACAGACAAGGGAAAAAGTAGATCACTGCGATCAGGATATAGAATATCATCATGGTAGCACCCATGGCAGCGGAAGCTCCGCCCCCCATTCCCCCCATCTCCCTGCTCAATTCGCTGGTGGCTGTGGCGACTGCCATGGAAGCAAGGATGCCCCCAATGACCAAAAATCCGCAACCGATCATTCCTACAATAGCCAGCAGTTTTGCCCAGGAAGCCGTTTCCTTCAGATAACCAGCCGTTACGCTATCAATACTGAGACCAAATAATGAATTGTCCTGTTGTTGT
>CALRQQ020000265.1:0-5527 GCA_943370345.1 Chitinophaga pinensis | reverse complement strand
CCCCTTCTTTTATTATTGCACAACTACTTTCTTTGAAAAGACTACTGCCGGCGTCCTGAGTGCCACAATATAATTCCCTTTTGAAAAGTTGTCAAAACCATCGACTGCGATACTGTTTGAGCCAGCCTGCAGATTTACTTTTTGTTGTTTTACGATCCTTCCGGACAAGTCTGATACCAGTACTACCCCTTCTGTTTTTTCTGTTAGATCCACCGCCACCGTAGCGCCGGACCGGATCAGCGTGGGGAATACATTCATTTCCTGTTTAACCATTCCGCTTACTTTCACCGCAATGATACTGCTGTACTCGGTCTTTCCATCCATATTCGTGGCACAAAGGCGGTAATACACCTGACCGCCCTGCACATCCGCATCTGTATAACCGGAACGGGCAAATGCGCCACTGTTTTCTTCATATACTTTGGAAAAATTGGAATAGGTATTACTTTTCTCCAATACCACTTTACTGTATTTATCAGCCGCCAGTTCCCAGGACAATTTTACTTTGTTATTCATGGCCACGCCATCAAACGACATCAGTCCGGAGATAGCCAGCGGATAATGCTGATAAGTGAATTTTTTATAGTACAGACTGGCATAACGTGTACTGGTACTTGTTGTCTGATTATTAGCACCTACACGATAGGTCATGGTACCTACATTGGTATTCGTAACAGAAAACATCACTTCTTTGGCGGCGGTATCCACCAGCGCACCATATAAAGTGCCGGTATAATTTGATCCGTTGATGGCTGAACCTGCCTGGGCAACAGTGATCTCTGATTTATATGTATTATACTCATACGTGCCCCCACCCATATCAATACGATTAAATTCTTTCAGTGAAGTACTGCCGTTGGGACTCCCGTCAATATCCAGACCGGTAGCAGATACCAGCGGACGGGGAGATGTGGTATTTCCTCCGCTGTTTACAAAACGGATCTGAAATTCAATATATCCGTTCGTGGAGCCACTTACCCGGTATTCGGGTTGAAAAGCTTCCCCATAACCATCTATGGTACGATCAATATTACGCAATGTCATTCCGGAAGTAATACTGCTTATAGTAACCAGTGCATCTACACCCGTGGCTACATTGGTGAATCTGTAAACGGCACCTGCAGTGAGGGCTGTACCGGAAACAAGCGTATAACTGTTAAAATTGAAAATGGGAGCTGTCTGTGCTTGTGATTTTTGGGGAGCAACAATAGCAAAGCATACGATTGCAGTCAAGGCGGCTAAAAGACGCGTTTTCATGAGTAAGGGTTTTCGTTTTACAAAGGGTTGTGATCGTTGGTCGCTCGTGGGATCTGGATGATTCAGGGTTTGTTCTCGTGAACTTTACGGGGTTATTCTTCGTACATCCTCCGTATAATCCTGATGAGTCAAAAGTAATAGGCACATTTAGAATATGCAAGCTTTTACTAGAAAAAATTAATTGTATTTACTTAGTATATCTACGATAATACTACTACACAACTGAGAACCAAAACTTTACTGAAATCGTGTGGTACGGAGTTCGAGGAGGTTTAAGGCATTAGCTCGGAAGTTTACGACATTGGTTTGTACCAGTCGGACGGCTTTATCGTACCACAAGGGTACTACCGGGGCATCATTGATCATTAACTGATCGGCCTGACGGTACAGATCATAGCGTATGGAATCGTTGGTTTCTGCGATCGCCTTTTCAAAAAGGAGATCAAAAGCAGGATTATGATAGCGTGTATAATTAGGTGGCGCCGGATTCTTTGAATAAAACACGGACAGGTAATTCTCTGCATCGGGGTAATCGGCGATCCAGCTGCCCCGGAAGAAGGAGGCCCTTGAACCGGAGGTCATATCTAACAATAAGGATTTCTGGACCACTTCCACCTGTACCGGTATACCCGACTCTTCCAGCTGCTTAGCGATAAAGTTGGCCATATCCGCATAGATCGCGATCGTTAATAGTTTAATGACGGGCAATCCTTTTCCACCGGGGAAACCGGCTTCTTCCAGTAATTGTCTTGTTTTGACCGGATCGAAATGATACCCTTTTACAGACACTGAATCAAAAGAAGGCAAACCGAGTGGCACAAATCCTGATTCGGCGGGTGTGCCCAGCGAATTGCGGAGATATAAGGTCATCTTGCGACGGTCAAATCCAAAATTGATCGCCTGCCGGATCTTTTTACTTTTCAACGGTGAACCTGTTAACAGCGGATTGGTGGTATCCATTAAGATACCCAGGTATTCAATATTCAGGTATGGACTGGCGATCAGGCGGATCTTACCCTCCCATTCTTTTCGCAGTGTTCCTGTCTTGGTCAGCACTTCATCTTTAAACGATGCTTCGATATCATTGATAAAATCAAGTTCCTTTTGCCGGAATAATAGAAACTCCGTGGCCTTGCTGTCATAAAAACTCACTTTTACCCCATCCAGATAAGGGAGCCGGTTCCCGGTACTGTCCTTTTCAAAATACCGTTCATGCTTCTTCAGCACCAGGGCCTGCCCTTCTTCCCAGGCCACCATCCGGAACGGACCGGTACCAACCGGGTGTCGCCGGAAATCACTCCCATAATACGACACGGCTTCCTGCGGGACGATCGAACAATACTGCATTGATAAAATACCCAGAATCGGATTATAAGGATGCAGAAGATTAAGCCGGAAAGTGGTATCATCAACAGCCACGAACGGTTGAAGGGTATCTGTTTTGCGGCTGAATATCCAGGCCCCCGGACTGGCCACTTTTTTATCCATGATCCGCGAAAGACTGTATACAACATCGCCTGCGGTCATTTTTCGTCCTTTCCCTTCGGAGAAGGCGGGGTCATCATGGAAAAATACATCATTGCGCAGGTGAAAGGTATAAACAGTCCGGTCGGCAGAAATATCCCAGTATCTGGCAAGGGAAGGAACGATATGCAGACTGTCATCGATCTCTACCAGGGTATTAAAGAGTTGGTGTGCAGGCCACATCGTAGCTTGGCTTTTGGCAAAAGCGGGATCCAGTGTTGGAATACCGGAGAACTCATTGTAATGGAAAATATTCTTTTCCTGCCCTGTTTTGTTATAACAGGCGGATGCCAGCCATAGCAGCAGCAGAAAAGGAAAATATTTTGTTAAACGGTGCATGAGTTATAAAGAGTCGGACTAAATTAGCAAAGTATCGCTTATAAAACGTTTAACCGGAAAGAATGTACCGACAAGCCCGTTATTTAGTATGCATCCCGCTTTTTTTTACTTGCTTGATCATCCAGTCACAGCCATTAAATAAGAAGGAAAAATTTAGCCGGGAAGATACTCTTCGTGGCAGTAATGGTCCCGGGCGGGATTGGTGGGATGTCAAGCATTATTCAATCAGTATAACCCCGGACTATCAGCAGAAGCGGCTCTCCGGAAAGATAGAGATCCTGTATACGGTAAAGGAAGACATAATCGGTAAACTCATGCAGATCGACCTGCAGCAGCCGATGCAGATCGACAGTATACAAGGATTAGCTGGCAATACACTCACTTTTCGCAGGGAAGGAAATGTTTACTACATAGATTTCGCGAAGAAGAAGCAGGCACAATGGCTTACCAAAAATGATATCCCTGCAATTCACCAGGTAAAGATCTGGTTCTCGGGTAAACCCCGGGAAGCAGTAAACCCGCCCTGGGATGGGGGCTGGATCTGGACCAAAGACAATAGGGGGCGGCCATGGATGACCGTGGCCTGCCAGGGACTTGGGGCCAGTGCCTGGTTTCCCTGTAAGGATTACCAGGGAGATGAACCGGATAAAGGAGCTACCCTTACGATTACCTAGCCCGATAGATTAAAGGCTATCGGCAATGGCCGGTTGATCAACAAACAAGCCGGTAAAAACGGATCAACCACCTGGTCCTGGCAGGTCAGTAATCCAATCAACAGTTATAATATCGTCCCCTATATCGGCAAATATGTTCATCTCACAGACCGGTACATGGGGGAATCCGGCAAGCAACTCTCACTTGATTACTGGGTGCTGGATTATGATTCGGTCCGTGCTGAGAAACAATTTGGCCGCGATGTAAAGCGCATGCTGAAAGCATTTGAATTCTGGTTTGGCCCCTACCCTTTTTATGAAGATGGATTTAAACTGGTTCAGTCTTCCCACCTTGGTATGGAACACCAGAGTGCTATTGCTTATGGCAATCATTTTCTCGATGGTTATCTCGGTATGGACCTCTCCGGCAGTGGCTGGGGCAAGAAATGGGATTATATCATTATTCATGAAAGTGGCCACGAATGGTTTGCCAACAATATCAGCACCCGGGATATCGCCGATATGTGGGTACATGAAGGATTCACGATGTATTCGGAAGTGCTCTTCACTGAATTCTATTATGGCAGGGCTGCCGGGGATGCCTACCTGCGGGGTATCCGCAATAATATTGCGAATGACCGACCGCTGATCGGCCCGTATGGGGTGAATAAAGAAGGCAGCGGGGATATGTATAATAAGGGGGCGAGTCTGCTGCATACGATCCGCCAGGTGATCCATGATGACAGCCTGTTCCGGAAGATCCTTCGGGGGCTCAACGAAACGTTCCGTCATCAGACCGTGGATTCAAAAGATGTAGAAGCTTATTTTTCCCGCGAATCCGGCAAGGATCTTTCTACGCTATTCGACCAATACCTGCGTACCATTCAGATACCGGTACTGGAATACAAGATGAATGGCCATGAATGGCAGTACCGGTGGACCAATGTGGTGGAAGGCTTCAACATGCCCCTGGAGCTGAAAGGTACTGAACCGGTCTGGTTATATCCGGAAACAAGTTGGAAAACCGTGCAGCTTCCTCCCGGGATTGCTGTTGAAAAGTACAATCCCAATTTTTATATCAAGACCAGGAAAGTCCAGTGAACCGGATTTACGGACTATTGCATTCAGTCCATTAACTTTACCACATGAGCAGTATCCGGCGGCAAAGCATTATCTCTTCACTGGTGATTTATATCGGGTTTGGCGTTGGCCTGCTGAATATCTATCTGTTTACCCGTAAGGGGATCTTCCTGGAACCACAGTACGGGCTGTACAATGCCTTTATTGCCATAGCCACGCTAATGATGGCTTTCTCCAGTTTCGGGATGCCCACCTATATATACAAGTTCTTTCCTTATTATAAATCGCATTTGCCGGATAAGCAAAATGACCAGGCGGCGATTGCGCTCTTTACCGGCGTGCTTGGTTTTATCGTCATCATCCTCGCGGGTATCGTTTTCAAACCCCTGGTGATAAAAAAATATATCACTTATGCGCCGGAGATCATCACTTATTATAACTGGATATTTGTATTAGGTTTCGGGCTGCTGGTATTTACCCTGTTGGAGGCCTGGGCCTGGCAGATTCACAAATCGGTGTTTACCAATTTTCTGAAAGAACTGGGTTGGCGGTTGTTTACAATGGTTTTGATCCTGTTGTTTGCTTTCCAGCTGATTTCTTTTGATCTTTTCATTAAGCTTTTTGCCTTCAGTTACCCGTTTATTGCCCTTTTACTGCTGGGGTACCTCCTTTAT
>CALRQQ020000264.1:0-5529 GCA_943370345.1 Chitinophaga pinensis | reverse complement strand
ATGATTCAGTTTGTGCAGGAAGATACGCAATGCAGGAGCCGGATCATTGGCCGGTATTTTGGGGACACAAACATGAAAGACTGCGGGATCTGTGATAACTGCCTGAAACAAAAAGCGACCGTGATCAGTAAGGAAGAGTTTACTGCCATTGAGCAACGACTGCTGCTATTGCTGGGAAAAGAACCCGTCGAGAACAGGATCCTGCTACAACAACTGGAGGGCATTAAAAAAGAAAAAGCCTGGAAAGTGCTGAGCTTTCTCCAGGCTGAAAATAAGATCGGGATGGATGCGACCGGCCGGGTCTATTTAAAATAAACTCCTGCGACGGCTACGGCCACCGAGACCGAGTACACCCAGTAAGGTCCGGACAATGGTATTACCGGCAGTACGGGTCATGCTCTTTACAACCGGATCATCAAAAAATCCCTTTTCTTTCTTTGTTGATTTCTTTTCCGTTTTTTCTTCGGCTTCTTCCTCTTTCTGTGCTTCTTCTTTTTTTGCCGCGTCTTCCAGTTTTTCGGTGAGGATCTCATACGCACTATTACTGTCGATCACTTCATTGTATTTACGGGCAATTTTGGAATGACCGACCAACGCATCAATCTCCAACTCTGATAAAATATCCATCCGGCTCTGCGGGGGACGCAGCATACAATGCACCAGTGGTGTGGGGATCCCTTTTTCATTCAGGATGGTCACCAGGGCTTCCCCGGTACCGAGCTGGGTGATCAGGTCTTCCGTTTTATAAAATTCTGTTTCCGGATAGTTCTCGGAGGTTTGTTTGATCACTTTACGATCAGCGGCAGTAAAAGCACGCAGGGCATGTTGTACTTTCAATCCGAGCTGGGCCAGTACCGCCGCCGGTACATCCATCGGATTCTGGGTACAGAAATAGATACCAATGCCTTTGGAACGGATCAGTTTGATGATGGTTTCAATTTGTTGCAGTAATGCATCATTTGCTTCCTGAAAGATCAGGTGGGCCTCATCAATGATCATGACCAATTTAGGTTTATCCATATCTCCTTCTTCCGGGCAACTGGCATAAAGTTCGGCCAGCAGCTGGAGCATGAAGGTGGAGAAGAGTTTGGGCCGGTCCTGCAGATCGGTCACACGTACGATGGAGATCATGCCCCGGCCATCCTCACTGATGCGCATCAGGTCATCCACTTCAAAACTTTTCTCCCCAAAGAATACATCGGCCCCCTGTTGCTGCAGTTCGATCACTTTGCGCAGGATGGTGCCGGTGCTGGTCGTGGAGATCTTGCCGTATGTTTTTTCCAGTTCAGCTTTTCCTTCATCACTTACGAATTGCAGCACTTTGATAAAGTCCTTCAGGTCCAGCAGCGGCAGTTTATTATCATCGCAATATTTAAAGATCATGGCCACAAACCCGCCTTGTGTATCATTCAATCCAAGAATCTTTGATAAGAGCACCGGACCAAATTCACTCACCGTGGCCCGGAGTCTTACGCCCTTCTGATTGCTCAGCGTAAGCAGATCAACCGGACAAGCCGTGGGTGTATATGTGATACCCAGTTTCTGACAACGTTCAGTGATCTTCTCATTGATTGTACCAGCTGCAGCAATCCCGCTCAGGTCACCTTTGATATCCATGAGCAATACGGGAATACTTGCCGCACTCAATCCTTCTGCCAGCACCTGCAGGGTCTTTGTTTTACCTGTACCGGTGGCTCCGGCGATCAGACCGTGCCGGTTCAGGGTTTTAAAAGGAATAGCCACATCAGCACCCGGCACTACCTGTCCGTCGAGCATGGCACTGCCCAGTTTAAAGGATTCTCCCTTGAATGTATAACCGGTTTTTACGGTTTCGAGGAATTTGGTGCTGTCGGACATGGTTGAAAATTTAGGAGGAAAGTTAAGTCATCCGCATGAAGTTAAAAAGAAGTAACAGGTTCTCAACGAACTCCCCTTTTCAGACTTTTAACTTTCCCTAAAGTTCCTCTTCCCTCTCCAGCATCAAAATCGCTCCCTGCGGAACGATGAAATATTTTTCATTTTCATACATGATCTCGGTGGCCCCGCTGAGCAGGAAGATAGCCAGATCGCCTTCTTTGGCCTGCAAGGGCACATATTTCACTTTTTCCTCGTCGGTTTTCCAGGGTTCGTCCTCCACGGGCAGGGGAATGGCATAGCCGGGACCGGCCTTGATCACATAACCTTGTTGTACTTTTTCTTTTTCCTGCACGCCTGGAGGCAGATAGAGTCCGCTGGCGGTCTTTTCGTCGGGACGGGTAGGTTTGATCAGCAGGCGGTCGCCGATCACAATTAATTTCTTCAAACGGTTGTCGGGTGTGATATGCATGGCACAATTTTGTATATACAAAGTACGAAGTTAGAAGTACGAAGTTAAAAGTACGAAGTACGACCCTTCGACAGGTCCCGTAGGTAAATATATGTAAGTGGAGAAGAATTAGTTTTGCGGGACTACTCAGGGTGATAAGGAGATCCGGTAAATCAAGGAATTGAGAAAAGTGTACGATATGAAGTACTGGGGAAGACCTTGTGAATTGAAGCTGCTAAGGTCAACTCCTTGAAAACCGGGTTTTAACAAAAAATTCGGCCCGGATACTTGAACCCCTGAAATGCTTTAACTTTATTTGTCACCAATATAAAACCACCCCATCATGGAAGTGAAGAAACCTAAAATTTTGTTGTGCGAAGATGATCCCAACCTGGGAACTGTGCTGAAGAATTATCTTGAACTGAATGATTACGATGTAACCCTGGAAAGGGATGGCCGTCTCGGACTGGCTGCTTTTCAGCGGGAAAAATTTGAGCTCTGCCTGCTGGATGTGATGATGCCCAATATGGACGGATTCACCCTGGCGGAAGAAATACGCGATGTGGACCCGGATATTCCCCTGTTTTTCCTGAGTGCCAAAACCATGAAGGAAGATGTGATCCAGGGCTATAAGCTGGGTGCTGATGATTATATCACCAAACCCTTCGACAGTGAGGTACTGATGTTGAAGATCAAGGCGATTCTGAAACGCAACGAAGAGCAGAACAAGGAAAGTGAGAACAAGGAGTTCGACCTGTCCACTTATCACTTTAATCCAAAGCTGCGCCAGCTGATCCATAACGGCGTAACGCAGACATTATCTCCCAAGGAAAATGAGCTGCTGAAAATGCTGGCGGAACACCTGAATGATCTGTTACCCAGGGAGCAGGCCCTGAAAAAGATCTGGGGCAGTGATACCTATTTCAATGGCCGCAGCATGGACGTATACATTGCCAAATTGCGCAAATACCTGAAAGACGACCCTAAGATCGAGATCGTGAATATCCACGGCAACGGGTTCCGTCTGGTGGTACAGTAATACGATATGTTTTGTTTATTGAAGGATCGCGGGGCAACCTGTGATCCTTTTTTTAATTCCTGGCCCTTGCACTGATCACTTTGATATGCGGGTAAGTGGTACCAATGGCGGTACAGGCAAAATCCTCGGCAGGCTTCAGGGCGGCCACTTCGATAAAGAGTTTCTGGTTGTTGACCTGCAGGGATGGAGTCAGTTCGTTGGCGACAAAATTCATGCCTTCCAGTCCCGTGCCTGCTCTTAATATGGCCGTATCAGAAGCATCTATTTCCAATAATGGCCGGTTGCAGGAAATATCCGATACATTGATCACCATTGCTTTTACGGTGATCTGAGGTGCCGGATCACAGGAACAGAGTCTTTTTGTACAGGAGAAAAAAGAGACCAGAAAAAGTCCGATGCCAATAAACTTCATTTTCATACACAAGAATTTTCGGGATTGACCACTGAACGGGGCTGAACGTTGCTTACCATAATTGAGGCTGACCACCTTGCATTCCGGGTTTCTTTCCCAAATGCTCATAGGCTTTGGCTGTTACTTCCCGGCCCCTGGGGGTGCGTTGCAGGAATCCTTCCTGAATCAGGAAGGGCTCATACACTTCTTCCAGGGTACCGGCTTCCTCACCTACTGCGGTGGCAATGGTGGTAATACCAACAGGCCCTCCCTTGAATTTATCGATAATTGTGCCAAGAATACGGTTATCCATATCGTCAAGCCCGTGCTCATCCACATTTAACGCTTTCAGCGCATGCTGGGTGATCCCCAGATCAAGGTCACCATCATTGAGTACCTGGGCAAAATCGCGGACCCTGCGGAGCAGGCCATTGGCGATTCGGGGGGTACCACGGCTGCGGCGACCGATCTCTTCCACCGCAGCGGAGGAGATCTTTGCCTGCAGGATGCCGGCTGAACGTTCAATGATCCTATTCAATACATCTGACTTGTAATACTCGAGTCTTGACTTAATGGCAAAACGAGACAATAAAGGGGCGGTAAGCAGACCGCTGCGGGTGGTGGCGCCGATGAGGGTAAAAGGATTCAGGTTGATCTGAATGCTCCGCGCATTCGGACCACTGTCGATCATGATATCGATGCGGTAGTCTTCCATGGCCGCATAGAGGTATTCTTCCACTACGGTACTCAACCGGTGGATCTCATCGATAAATAATACATCATTGGGTTCAAGGCTGGTGAGCAGGCCGGCCAGATCACCTGGTTTTTCAATCACAGGTCCGGAGGTTTCCTTGATATTTACACCCAGTTCATTCGCTACAATACGGGATAATGTGGTCTTGCCTAGTCCGGGAGGTCCGTGAAACAACACATGGTCCAGGGCTTCGCCACGGATCTTTGCCGCTTTTATAAAAATGCGCAGATTCTCGATGATCTGGTCCTGCCCGGAAAATTCACTGATCTGTGAAGGGCGGATCGTATTCTCAAAGGCCGCATCCGCTGCACTTAATCCTTCTTTTTCTGAATTGAGATTTGAATTCGCCATCAACTGCTTTTTGTAATAGCTGTAAAGCTAATTATTAATCAACAAACCCATGCTGGTTGTAAAAGAGACCACCGCTTACAAATAGCGGCTGAGTTGCAGGATCAGGTCCGGATCGGGTGAATTGGCCAGCCAGTTGTCCTTCTCCGAAAACGGGCATACTCCCGGATAATCGCCCTGCCAGCCATCCATGGTCTCAATAAGCTGAAAATGTAAATGAGGGGGCCAGTTGCCGTTCTCAGCCGGATTGCCCAGGCTGGCGAATGCTTCTCCTTTTTTGATCTGTTTTCCCTCGCGCAATTGCTGTAAAGATTGCAGGCTCAGGTGACCGTACAAGGTAAAAAAGGACACCCTCTCCAGGTAATGGCCCAGGATAATAGTGGCTCCATAATCACCCGCCTGGTTATTGAATGCAAAACTGTGTACCACGCCGTCCATTGGTGCCATCACCGCCGTTCCTTCCTCCCCCCATATATCCATCCCAAGATGCAACCGGCGGGGTTCCCTACCCTTGATAGCATCGAAGACACTGCTCTTGCTATAGACAGTCCGGTGTTCGGCATAACCGCCGATGGCATAGCGGGCACGACCTTCGTTTATTTTCCCATTGACCCATGCGGAAAACTGTGTGAGATCTTCCAGTATAATATCAGTAAGTTCTGTATTTGTAGCAGACAGATCCAGTCGGATCA